>JAWAXL010000005.1:0-36731 GCA_038820405.1 Bathyarchaeia archaeon | reverse complement strand
GCAATATAATATTCTACCTGAACAATTAACTAGGGAAGTCTTTGATTATATCTTCTTAGGTAAAGGCGACGTGGAGGAGGTTTCTAAAAGGTCTGGGATAGGAGAGTATATCCTCAGAGAGATGAGGGATGAATTTCTCTATTGGTATCCCGTTGACTTAAGGGTTTCAGCTAAGGAGCTCGTGCCAAACCACCTTTCATTTTTCATTTTCCAGCATGTCGCTCTCTTCCCCAGGGAGCTCTGGCCTAAAGCTATAGGGGTCAATGGGATGCTGATGATCGAGGGTCAGAAGATGTCTAAGTCTAAAGGAAACTACCTGACCCTTAAGGAGGCTATAAACCATTATGGAGCAGATGTGACTAGAATGGCACTCATTCTTTGCGCCGAAGATATGGGTGACCCGGACTGGAGGGATGAGAATGCTAGGAGCGTAGATGCCAGATTAAAGTCGCTCTATAGCTTAATAAGTCAAATAGCTAGTCTCTCCGGCACCGAGGAAATCAGAAGTATTGATAAATGGCTTCTATCAGTTATGCAGGAGAGGATACGTATGGTAACCGAGGCATTAGAGAATCTTAAGACGAGAACTGCCGCTGAAATAGCTCTTTATGAGGTTTGGAATGATGTGCGCTGGTACATGAGGAGGAGAGGAAGTCTGAATCCTAGCGTGCTTAAGGAAGTTGCCAGCATATGGATTAGACTTCTAACACCATTCACACCATTTATCTGTGAGGAGCTATGGAGTATACTCGGAAACAAAGGTTTCGTCTCGGTAAGCGAGTGGCCAAACTATAATGAATCTAAGGTGGATGTTAAATCTGAAAATGTTGAATTTCTCATAAAAAGCTTGCTTGAAGATACATTGAATATCCTCAGGGTAACTCGCTTATCACCGAATAAAATATGCTATTATGTTGCTGCTCCATGGAAGTGGAAAGTCTAT
The DNA here is from genome assembly GCA_038820405.1 of Bathyarchaeia archaeon. Taxonomy (GTDB): domain Archaea; phylum Thermoproteota; class Bathyarchaeia; order Bathyarchaeales; family DTEX01; genus DTEX01. The sequence goes on along the minus strand of JAWAXL010000005.1, from coordinate 35,788 downwards.
ATTAAGCTATTGGAAGAGTCCCTATTAAAGAGACTTAACATGAAGGAGGTCATGAAAGAGATAATGATGGATGCGGATCTAAGAAGCAAGGGAAAGGATCTAGTCTCACTTGTAAGCCGCTTAATAGAGGAGATTAATGCGCTATCCATTGAAAGGAAACAAAATCTCCTAAAAGCTGGCATAATAGACGAGTTTAGTGAGGTAAGCGAAGCTAGAGAATTTTTTGAGAAAGAGTTTAATGCCGCTGTAATGATTTATAGAGAGGACGATCCAAACAAATATGATCCAAAAGGTAAGGCCCGGCAGGCTAGACCATTAAAACCGGCAATATATGTTGAGTAATGAAAACCAGTATCTTCCGCATCTCCGCCATTTCAGCTCTCTATAAGAGCTCTCAATCTCTTATAATTAGACATGCTGAATAAAGCCACATTGCTATTGGAAAGAGAATTCCAAGAGAATTTAATGAGAAGTTTCTAGGTAAAATATTCATGAAAAAGAATGCGACTAAAAGAGAGGCAGCGATTCTTAAAATTGCCTCCATCATCCTTTTGGCTCTATTTGAGATGGCCCTCTTTTTTAGGCTTCTCTCGGTCGGTATCCATTCTCCCTTTCTACCCAGTAAGATTTCAGCTATTGGTGATAGGCAGTTTATCATATTATCATACCAGATGAGCAGAAGACCAAAAATAACCGCAGAATTCGCTATTTTCATCTTCCCTAAAAATTCCGCATATTTGGGAAATAGGGTTAAAACGAATGCCAATGCTAACAAAATTATTATTAATGATGGAATTGGTGAGATCATTAGGGAGATACTTGGAAAAGATATGAGAAGTAACGTTGAACATAAAAATCCAGCCGCTGAGTGCCAGAATCCATCAACAATCTCCCCTGGGATAATGGTGTATGCTATGAGGACTAATGCCAAGCATATTAGTCCCAAAGGGTACACAAGCGAGTAAGCCAGCTGCATAAGCGCCTCAATCTTTGTGAGTGAGTTTAGGTTTCTATGCTTAATAATTGACCGCCCATGCTTAATCAAGTTCTGTAATGGACCCTTGAGATGTCTCTTAAATCTAACTACGGCAGAGTAATAATTTGGCGGTGTCTCCTCATAGCTCACAGCAGCCTCAACATATAGTGCCCTCCAACCTTTAAGCTGAAGCCTATATGCGAAATCTAAGTCTTCAGCAATAGTATCGCTCATCCATCCACCGATATCCTCGAGGGCTCTCCTCCTAATTATTCCACCATGCCCAGTGAAGCCCATTATCATATTGTAGACTGAGAAAGATGATTGAAGAATATGGGCGAACCAATAATTTACGGAGGCGAGAGCTTCTGATAACCAAGATTCCTCCTCATTCAAGCATTCTAATTTACCTTGTATGAACCCTAGTTTTTCGTTCGTAAGGAAGAGCGGTATTGTCTTTTTTAGGAAGTCTGGCTTTAAGATAGAATCAGCATCAAGCACTAAAATAAATTCTCCCTTGGAATTTTTGAGGGCCTCATTCAGCGCCCCTGCTTTATAACCAGCCCTAGTATCTCTATGTATAACCCTTATTTTTGGGTAATATTGTCTCTCATATTCTCTAAGTATATCAATGGTTTCATCAGTTGAATCATCGACAACGATTATTTCGAATTTATCTTCTGGATAGTCGACCTTTAGGCAGCTCTTAAGGAGTCTTGTAATGACTTGTCCCTCGTTATATGTGGCTACCTGGATTGTTATAAAAGGCATCTCTTGAGGGATAATTGTTCCATTTAAAAATTGTTTAGTGCTACGTGCCCTTAAATTGAGGAGCATAAGCACATGATTGTTTAGGCCAAAGATACAGAGGAGTGAAATTATGAACGCCAGAGATGTGGAGACTATTAATTGAAGTGTCTCGGGGGTTAACATGCTTCCTCACTATTATAACTTAGTGGTCTTCCATACATGTTATTTGAGCTGAAAGACACGTTACTTTTATATTCCTTAAACCCCAAGATCTATGAGAATTCATTTTCCTCCTTTAAAAATATTCTTAGAGTTAAGTAGATGGAAAAGAAGAAAATGGTGCGCATGAGTCCTAATTATACTTTTGCGATTTTTAGGGCTAATAATATTTTGTCTAACAATGGCCTCACAGGTTCTCTTATAAAATAACTTGATTTTCTTCATTAGATGTTAATCCCGTAGGCATCGCTATATAATGTTTATGGTATGATATTCTATTAGACTTTCTCTATTTTGCTACATTTTTAGAGCGTTTTTGGACGTATTCTCTCTTATTTTCTAAAATTCTTTTTGCCGTTTTCCAAGTTTTCCTTACAAAACTTGGATATGAATTATGCTCTTCAATCCAGCTCTTCAAGAAGGTAATTGTTTTTGGGTCTGCTGGGTAACCTGAGCCGAAATCGCCATATTCACGCTTAAGATTCTCTACTTCTCTATCCCGCTCAACCTTTGCTATTATAGATGCTGCTGAAACGACTGGATAAATTTTATCCGCCTTATGTTCAGATACGATCTCAACCTTAAAGGGGATTTCCTCAAGAATATGTTGCTTAAATCTCTCGGGAAAAACATCAGATGCATCGATATAAGCTATATCTGGCTTAAGCTCACCTATTATTCTCGCCATGATACGAGCCTCAAGCCTATTTAACCGATTAAATCTTGCACCTTTTTTAACGACCTCATCTATTTCCCATGGCTGAACTTTAACAATGCTATACTTTTTTACAATATTCAATATTTGTACGGCAAGTTCATTACGTTTCCTAGGAGACAAGAGTTTAGAATCTTTTACACCTAACCGAATAAGATCCTGTAGACCACTTTCATTGACTAGAATGCCAGCTATTACTAGGGGGCCTATAACTGGACCCCGACCAGCATCATCAATACCGCATGTAAGCATCCCTATCACTATTATTTATTCTCTTTTTTATTCTACTCATTATTTCCTCGGATATAACTTTTGGAAGGATATTCCTGTTATCATATCTTACTTCAATTATCTTTATATCATTCCTTCTCTTTATCATATTGATGAAGGATGTTATATTCCTCCAATGGATTGTTCCTAAAATTATTTTCTCACCCTCTAAAGCCCTCAGAACTGCATTTTTGAAGGGTTCTGAATATAGTTCCATCGGACCAACCTCATCGATAACCACGATATCGGCTTTCTCATAAGCGTTCAATATAGCTTTTGCGCCAACCTTTTCTAAATCCTCTAAACAAACCCTATACTTACCTATTTGTGGACCGCTTTTAAATTTGATGTGTGCCAAGATTCCTTCAACATTATTTAGCAAGTCCACTATTTTGAAACCTACTCTTACACCACCCTCTAAGATCTCTTGACTAACCATTCCACCAACTCTAATATTGCTCTCTTTTAAACAGTTTATTACTTTTAAGATAACAGTTGTTTTTCCGATTCTTGGAGGCCCGGTTAAGAATATATGCCTTTTATCCGTGTTAGACACCTACTTCATCACCCTTAAAACTGCTTTAAAACGTCCTCCTTTTCCATTATTGTGCCACAGTAGTGGCATCTGAGTTTCAGCGGCTCCTCACTCTCAACGTAAAATATGGATTTTACTGGCTCGTTTTCGCTATTAGAAATGCATGTTGGATTGACACACTTGACTATCCCATGGATAATCTGTGGAAGCTTGACTCTCTGTTTTTCAACAATCCGGTAATTCCTTATTATGTTGATTGTGGCATGAGGGGCTATGAGCGCTATTTTATCAACTTCCTCAGGTTTTAACTCCCTGTTCTCAATCTTTACAATATCTTTCACACCAAGCTTCTGACTTGAAACATTCATAGCTATCGTTATAACGCCACTTCGACCATCAATCCCAAGAATCTTGATTACGTTTAATGCATGACCCCTAGTTATATGATCAATGACTGTTCCATTCTTAATTTTTGAGACTCTAAGTGTCTTCTTAGACATATTATAGCACCAGCAAATAACTTAAACTCTAAAATTGTTATAAAAGGCATTTTAATAAAGATCTTCCGCTAAATAAATAGTTACTTAGCGCTCATTATATAAGCAAACTCCATCAAATGATAATAATATTCAGGATTTCAGAAAATATTTATTTTATAGAGTAATTGATGTTGATATTGATATCGATGGTGATATATATGTTTCATCCCTTTCTCCATAAACATTGGATGAAACATATAGCTGCTGTGCCAAAGGGTTTTCTGCGTTATCAGGTGCTTGAGCTTCTAAGTGAGAGAGCCCTCTCCGGCTCAGAGATAATGGATGAAATGGAGAGAAGAACGTTCGGCATCTGGAGACCCAGCCCAGGTTCCATCTATCCGCTCCTCGCCTGGCTTCATGATAGTGGCTATATATGTGAAGTCCCCTCAGAGGAGTTTGGAATAAAGCGGTAGTCCTCACAGATAGGGGTAAACAGTTTTTAGAAGAGCAATGAAAGATTAGAGAGCATTTTACAAGGGAATGGAAGGCTCTTGCACCTCCACTCCTTTACACCCTATGGTTACGCATCCCCTCAGACGATGCTGAAAACTACGGGAAAGTGTGGGATATTTTATGAGGGCTCTCTTCAAGTTATGCCTTGACCTTGAAGCAAAATTCTCTAGAAAGACTTTAAACGAGGTCTTAAAGGCTTTAAATGAGACTGCTCAGAAGTTTGAGGAAATAGACAAAAAGTTGCTGGGTGAAGGGGCGTGACAGAAGAAGTTATTAAAGTTGAAGACTTAACGAAGGTCTTTAATAAGAGTCTCGTCGCTGTAGACCATGTGAGCTTCAGCGTCATGGATGGCGAGGTCTTTGGTTTCCTGGGGCCAAATGGCGCTGGTAAGACTACAACAATAAAGATGTTAACAACCGTTCTAAGACCTACTGAGGGAAGAGCCTTTGTCTTAGGCTATGATGTTGTTAAGCAGGCGAGTAGCGTCAGGAGAGTTATAGGCGTCGTCCCACAGGAATATGCCGCGGACGAAGACTTAACTGGATATGAGAACATAATGTTATGTGCTGATTTGTATGGCATTCCGCGAGATATTGCGAGGAAGCGTGCCATCGAGCTCCTCGAGCTTGTGGAGCTGACGCGCTTCAAGGATAAGAGGGTTGAGACTTATTCCGGTGGCATGCGCCGTAGGCTTGAGCTAGCATGCGGTCTAATTAATAGACCAAAAATACTCTTCCTGGATGAGCCAACTTTAGGTCTTGATGTCCAGACAAGAACTGCTATATGGGATTATATTCGCAGACTTAAGGAGGAGTATGATATGACAATTTTCATGACGACGCATTATCTTGAGGAGGCTGACACCCTCTGTGACCACATAGCAATAATAGATTATGGGAAGATAATTGCTCTCGATTCTCCAAGCAATTTGAAAAATAGTTTAGGCGGAGATATAATAACCTTAACCATAAAGGAGAACGTAAATGTTGGCGAGATAATCTGTTCTGTTGAAAACGTTAAGGATGTAAGATATGATCGTGACGCCTACAGGATTAAGGCTGAAAATGGGGAGATAACAGCACCCCTTATAATTGAGGCATTACGGAGGAAAGGTTACACAGTAACTAAACTATCTCTCTCGAAACCCACATTAGATGAGGTTTACCTCGAATATACTGGTAGAAAAATGCGCGATGGGGAATCTATGGAATCGTTTATAAGACAGAAAATAACCATAAGGAGGGCTAGAGCTAGATGATTTTTGCTGAGAAAACAAGCCCAAGCTTACTCCGGAGCCTGTGGGCCCTAACCGCTAGAGAGCTTAAGAAGTGGCTTAATGACCCAGTAATGGTGATAATGTTTGTTCTTCAGCCGCTGATATGGATGGGTCTTCTTGGAAAATCCATTAATATAAATGCTCTCTTCTCGCCAAGTAACATAAGTAATATGCCCGCCTCAATTCCCGTTCCCGGAAAATATCTTGTCCCCCCATCTCAAGAAATCATATACATTAATGGCACATTATTCCAGCAGCTTCTTTCAAGTATAGGCTCAGGAATTATGGAGGGCGCATTTGGGGTCGTGGATTACTTCAGTTACATGGCTGTCGGAATAATTTCTATGGTGGTTGTTATGACCTCAACATTCAGCGGGGTTTCTATTGTCTGGGATAGGCGCCTAGGATTCCTTGATAAAGTTTTAAGCACACCAGCGCCCCGTGCAGCCATAGTATTCGCTAAGATCCTGAACGCATTTCTTAGGGCCGCATTTCAAGCAACAGTTATTCTTGCACTAGCATATGTACTCGGGTTACAGCTAAGTCCTAGTTTCACGTTGATCAATATACTCGGCATTTATACAGTGATTTTCTTAGTTAGTGTTGGACTCTCATCAATCTTCTTGGCCTTCTCAATGAGGACAACAAGAATAGAGAGACCCATGCAGTTCATAAACCTTATAATGCTACCGTTGATGTTTACAAGCAATGCCTTCTTTCCAGTAAATTTGATGCCGGGGTGGCTGCAGCTAATAGTGCGAGTAAACCCGCTTACATATTTAACGGACGCTCTTAGACAGTTAACAATCGTGCAACTTAATCCAATAAATTTAGCATTAGACTTCATCTATCTAGCAACTTTTGCAACGGCCTTAACAGTGTTAGGCATGATATTATCATGGAAATACTTAACAACATAAAATTGATGGTTGTGTGCTTAAAAATTTTCATTTAAGTTTCAGGGTTTCTATTGCTCTATCTATATACTGACGTTTTCTTCGCTGGTGCTCTTTAACAAAGTTTGTTACGATATTTGCTATGCGAGCTTTGTCTTCACCACATAGAATATTCCCGCATTTACAGTCGTTGTAGATTTCTATGAGCTCTTTATCATCTTCAAGGAAATGAAATAGATATAAATCGAAGATTGGGCATATATCTGGGTTCCCTCCAAACCTACGTTGTTCCTCTGCGGTCGGTCTCCCTCCAGTGAAGGCATTAAAGATCTTCTTCCTTATTAGATCAGGATCCTCATCTAACGTGAAGTAGCTCATTGGATCACGCTTACTCATCTTATAACTACCATCTAATGCTTTAATCAAACGGTGGTACGTTGATGAGGGCGGAATAAATTTAAATTTGTTATGGAATTTGTCAGCGAGGTCCCTTGTGAATCGTATATGTGGATCTTGGTCTATACCAACTGGGACGACGGTTGGCTTCGGACCGCCAAAATCTTCTAACTGCGGCATTAATATGTCACCTGCTTGTATCAACGCTGATATATATAGACCCATATGTCTCTCACCATAAATAGCTTTTATTGTCGCTAAGGTTACCCCCCTGCTAAATATTATTGCTAAATCCTTCACCCTTTCTTCCCTCGATTGGCGGTATATATAGCCTTTCTTTGGGTCAAATCCTAGGGCTAAGAGGTCTGCAACATTATTTATGGCTATTTTCTCGCTCTCTTCAAAGGACACTCCATTATCTTCGTAGGCTTCTATATCAGCGATGCAATAGAAGGCCATTGCGCCCTGCTGCTGGAAATAAATTATTTCACGAACGGTCATTAGTGTTCCTAGATGAAACTCACCGGTAGGCTTTATGCCGCTCATAACGGCAAACTCTCTCCCACTTTCTATGGCCTCAATTATGCGCTCTAGATCCCTGTGCCCAAATATAACGCCCCTACGCATTGTCATGAATGGATTAGGTATCTCTGGAAGGAGCGGCTTAATTGGCTGTATCCCAAACTCCGTGAAGAGCCGTTCATAATCTTCTATTATTGTGGTTCCAAAAGGATCTAAAATGATCCTTTTATCTTCCGACAAATAATCTACCTCCATAAGCTGTAAAAGGAGAAAGTATAGCATTAAATAATTTTATCAGGGCTTGCCCCAACATTAAAGCTAATACCATTCCAAGGCATGCACCCTTCCAACTTAATTATATCTTTAATTGAACTCTAAGAAATAATCTTAGTGCTAGGAGGATTATGGTTTTGGGAAGGGAATCTAAGTGGGATCCTCCTTGAAGGTGCATTTAGTAGATCTTTCCATTAAGAGTAAGGAGAAGATGCAGATTATAAATGTAACAGGCGAAGTGGGTGGGATTATTGAGCGTAGTGGGATAAAAAATGGTCTTATAAATTTATGGGTTCCACATACAACAGCGGCGATAACAGTTAATGAAAATGATCCAGACTTATGGATGGACATACTCGCTGTTATGGAGAAAATTGCTCCAACAAGAGGAAATTATCGGCATAACGCTAAATATAAATGTGTTCCAGGGGAGCAAAATGCCCATGCGCATATATTGAGCTCTTTAATTAAGACATTCATAACAATCCCTATAGTGGATGGCAGGATGCTGCTTGGAACATGGCAATCAATACTCTTCATTGAGATGGACGGGCCCCGGACACGTACAATCCACGTGCAGATAATTGGTGAATAAAGGTAGGGTTCCTCCTTATCAAAGGATTTAAATATGAAGTGATAAAATACTGTTTTGTGGATTAGTATGAATATAATGGAGATTATAAGGGGCCGCAGGTCGATTAGAAAGATTAAACGAGATCCAGTTGAAGAAGAGAAGCTGCTGACTGTTTTAGAGGCGGCTAGATGGGCTCCATCATGGGCTAATACACAGTGTTGGGAGTTCATAGTTGTTAAGGACTCTAAAATTAAAGAAAAACTATCTGAGACTTTGACCCCTAATAACCCTGCAACTGATGCCCTCAAGAACGCTCCGGTGGTAATCGTCGCCTGCGCTAAACTTGGTGTTTCGGGTTACTTTCAGGGGAAGCAGGTTACTGATAAGGGAGACTGGTTTATGTTTGATGTTGCATTAGCCCTACAAAATCTAGTTCTCGCTGCATGGAGCCTCGGCTTAGGTACAGTTTATGTTGGTGCTTTTGATGCAAAGAAAGCAGCTGAGATTCTCAAGGTACCTTCTGGGGTTAGTGTCGTAACGCTAGTTCCACTAGGTTATCCAATGGAGGCTCCAAAAGAGCCTCCAAAGAGGAAAGAGCTCAAAGAGTTCGTTTATATGAATAAGTATGGTGAAAAGATGTTTTAGCTGATTTATGAAATAAACCATTTCCTTTTTTATTTTCTAAGACGCTTAGGAAGTGCCTTACTTCAGCATAAGTTCTCTCGTATATATGTGCGCTATTTGTGAAGTCTATGTAGTGTCCAACCTCCACACCTAATTTTTCAGCTACTCTTTTTTGGAGTTCCGTCATAGCTAGCATATTCATGTGCATCGCTCTAAAGACGTCTCTGCTTCTCCAGCATGCATGCATGACAAGCTTCCCATCCCTTATAGTACACCACACTCTTTGAAGACATGGCGGGCTATCAGTCCACATATCCCTTTCCGGAACCCAAGTTATTGCCTGAGCCCTTCTGGAAAAATTAGCCTTGAGGAGCTTCCCAATAATATATTCTATTTGGTTTATTCCCTTTGGCGGATAATTAAATAGTCGTTCATGGTATGTGTAGTGTATTTTTCCCTCTTGCACTGCCCAGTCAAGGGTTCCTTCTAGAACCTCGCTAATGTATTTTTCCAACGATCCCTTTACTACTACAAAGATATCACCTTTATGAATGCGGGGCTCGGAGAACGGCTCTTCAACTATCACAAGCAAGCCTAAAATCTCCTTACATCTTTCACCGTATTCCGTTGGAACCTCGATTCCTTCCTCCCAACACCTTCTTACGCTCTCCTCCCACGCCTCAGCTACAGCCCGCCTTCTAATCAGGACACCATAAGATCCATACATTTGCCATCAACCAACACTAAAATTAATATTAATTAATAATTGTTATTATTTTGGTGTATTGCAGACTATGAAGAAATAATGATGGAAAATGCCTCTTTTTAGAAGGGAATAAATGTAAAATATACAGGTTTAGACCTTATGGATGCCGCCTTTATCCGCTAATATACGACCAAAGTAAGGGTAAAATAAAGTTGGATGAGATTTGTCCCAACAGAATGGAGTTTAAAGTTCAAAAGGAGAATATTAATTCCCTCTTATAATGCTTAAATATCTCTAACCAATGTAAGAGATACTTTTTTAAGATAGCCGTTAAATAATATATTTTTTGGTGATGTTGTGATGTCTTTTGACGAATTTTGGGAGAGATGGTGGAAGAGACGGAGTCCATTCTCAAGGTTCTTTGAAGAAATAGATGAAATGTTCCGAGAGATGGAGCGAATATTTGGGAGGGAATTTGAGGAGCTAGCGAGGAAGGTGCCGAAGGATTTAGTACGGGAGAGAACCCTTCCAGATGGAACTAGGGTACGTGAATGGGGTCCATTTGTCTACGGATACAGCATAACTATTGGCCCTGATGGAAAGCCGGAGATAAGAGAATTCGGTAATGTAAAGCCTGGCATCAGCAGGTTTGGTAGACCATCTATAGATATTAGGGAGGAGAGAGAGCCTCTTGTAGATATAGTCAGTACTAATGGAGAGATAAAGGTTATAGCTGAGTTACCTGGTGTTGAGAAGGAGGATATAAAGTTACATGGTACCGAGACAACGCTGATAATAAATGTTGATACACCGCAGCGTAAATATTACAAGGAGGTTGAGTTGCCAGAGAAGGTTGATCCAAAGCAGGCCAAATCATCTTATAAAAATGGTGTTCTCGAAATAACTCTGCCAAAAAAGAGAGAAGCACCTAAAGGAGAGCCAATAAAAATAGAATAAATGCCCCTCATTTTCCTTTTGGCTGATAGAAGTTGAAAATATTTCGAAAGAAGATATTAAGGGAAGTTCAAGTAAAGGTTCCATGGCTGGAACACGTTATTAGTGATGAAAAATTTGCTGGAGACTTAAATCCGCAGCCATCTGAAATAATTTTTAAGTTCAGGGAGGGGAGCCTCTGCATATATTGTAGAGGGGGCAAATTACTTTGTGGGAGACTAAAATGTCCTATACTCATAAAATTACCATTCTTTATAAAAACCCAGAATCTGATTGGTTCTGAGATAATCTTCGGCTCATCCCCGCCAGGAGTCTTTGTTGGACGCATAGGCTACCCCTATGTTCACGCTGGTCCTCTCATTCCGCCAGTTTTAGGGGACACATCTCTTCTCGATTTCCCGGAGAAATGGGTTGGGAGGTCACTTGAAGAAATAATTGGTTTTAGGATAAAGTTAATTCGAGGTAAATTTAGAGCTAACATTAAAAAACCTGAGGATAATCAAGCCCTTTTAAGCAGAACTTTAGAGATAGCTCTTTCAAAGGATCCAGTAGATATTGAGGTTATTTTTAGGAAGAGACCCTCTAGGAGTTTCTTGTTTGATGATGAAATTCAGCCGATGGGCCCCTCAGCTCCACTCTTTAAGATAGATATTGTGAATGCTAAGACCGATCATAGAATCGAGAAGGTATATGGTGATCATGATTTAAGGGCAGAGAAGGCGGTGTTAAACCTTTATTTGAGCAGTATCCCAGTATCTGTTATTCAAAGAGCTTTTAGTCTTGGAGCTCTAGGCATGAAAAAGCAAAGAAGACTTGTACCCACGAGATGGAGTATAACTGCGGTTGATTCATTAATATCAAGAAGGCTTATAGAAGATAAAGTTAAGAGAAGCCCTGAAATAAGTGAATACAAGGTTTACGTCTTTAATTACCTTGGAAATAAATTTATTATCTTGTTAATGCCCTTGAAGTGGATGTATGAATGGATTGAGGCGTGGTTTCCTGGAACAACATGGAATCCTCAAAGTGACCACATAGCAATAGGAAGCAATTGGGAAGACTATCATGGAAGAAGTACGTATGCTTCCCTTGGCGGATGCTATTATGCTGTTAGGCTGGCCGTTGCGGAATTTTTAGCGAAGGAAAATAAACAAGCTGGCGTGGTCGCGATGAGGGAGGTCCACTCAGACTATGTCATGCCCTTAGGAGTTTGGATAAATAGAGAGTGTGTTAGGGAAGCCTTTAGATACGGAGGCAAAAAATTTGGTACGCTTAAAGAGGCTTTGGAATATATAGGTTCAATTTCCTCAATTCCAGTTGAAGAATGGGTGAGAACAAGCACGCTTTTAAAGTATGAGATTCTGCAAGAGAAAATTACAAAATTTTTAAAGGATTCCATCTAAATCTTGGCGTAGTATAGGCGGCGGGTTCCTCGAGGGACTTACATATTCAAATTTAAAAGAATTTAATATGTGGGACTTCACCAGATTTTAGATAAAACAAAGTTTATGTTTTCCCTAATAGGAATCTTCTTAACAACCTCCTCCCCTTTGCGCGTTAATATATACACTCTTTTTCTATTATCACCTTTAATTAGACCATCCCTTTCAAGTCTATAAAATTTTTATAACTCTTTTTTGCACAATTTATCTATATTTTTGTTTTCATGAAAATGTATACTCATAGTCATTATTATATTCTTATTCATAAAATTTAAACTTTTTCATAAAGTTAAAACTTATTTTTATAGAAATATAGATTTTAAATTATAATAATTTTGAAATAAATATGATACTATATGTGACCATGTTACTTATATATAGATATGCATAGTAATAAGTATTATCTTTGGTAACTTCGGACTCTTTTTCCGGGGTGTTTGTATTGATTTTATGGAAATGCCTTTTTGAATTAACCTCTAAAAATCTAGAAGCATTGAAGAGGAAGAAGCGGGCACTGGATGACTTACTTTCATGTAATAGGATTTCACAGCAAACATATGACTCCTTAAATAAGGATTTGAACGAGGCTTTGGCGAATGCGGAGAGGTATCTTGAGTCTCTTGTATCTAAAATGAAGAGCAGGATAAATGATCTTGAGAAGCAAATAAGTCTTTTAGAAATGTTTCTAGCAAATAGTGAGATGATGTATGCTGCTGGTGAAATAGATTATGAAACATACGAGAAGCAGAGTAAAGCATTATCTACGGGGATAGAGTCTATAAGGAGAGAGATGTCTGAAATAAATGGCATACTAAATATATCTGCTCCTGAACCTTCCATGGCTAAATCTGTGGAGGCTACAAGAGCACTTGAAATTACAACACCAGTAATCACTGAAATGCAAAATGTAGGAGAAAGAATTGAACAACCGACATAATTTTTTTCCCAAATCCTTAAAGATAGCTAATATTTATATACTTTAACAGTATCTTTTATTTATTGATTTTCTTAGTCTCTCTCATATCCTCTAATAATTTTATCTGCTTCTTCTATCTCCATCTTCTTTGAGGTTTGATATCTATGTATTTTTTCAGTTAACTCCGGATCTCCTAGCGCAAGTATCTTTGCCGCCGCTATTGCAGCCCCCTCTGGCTCAATAATTACAACCGAGCCTACCCCGCTTGGCACTCTAAGGGAGGAGAATATGTCTGCACCACAAAACTTTTCTGAATATGGTGGGCACGCTATAACTGGCTTTAACGTGTTTGCATCAACGAAGGCGCTTAGAGCATTGGATCTACTGGCAACAGTTATATAAACGACTTTCTCTCCCTCATATTCTCTTAATATTTCTAGAACCTTTTCAGGGGTTTTATGCGCCGAGGCTACTCTAAATTCATATTCTACTCCTAACAACTCAAGGTATTTACCGATTTGTTGTGAAAACTCAAAGTCGCTTCTAGATCCCATTAATATTACAACTTTTCCCTTCATGCTTCTCCTAAAAGTATACTTTATATGGCCCTATTAAGGTTATTTATTAAGAAAATACGGTTTCCTTCGCTTAACAGCTTCAATAAAGAGTTCCCTTAACTGTTCATCAGTAGCGCCTTCTCTTAGCGCGCCTAGAATATCCAGTAGATTATCATTTTTGAAGAGACATGGCTTTATTTTTCCGTCAGAAGTTATACGAATCCTGTTACAGTGTAGGCAGAACTCAGAATTATGCATCGGTCTAACAAACTCAATTTCAGTTCCATCTTCTAGAATATACTTCTTTCTGTGATGCATTGATCTAACTATGGTCTTAATCGCTCTCTCTCTAATCTTATTTTCAATGCTCAAAATATCAACATGATATTGCTCATATATGATATCCATTCTAGACCGCTCAAGCTCTATTAACTGCAATATTAAGCCATTTTTCCTAGCAAATTTTATCATGTCATTAACTTCACTCTCATTTATGCCCTTAAGAATAACCATGTTAACTTTAACTGGTTTTAGATTGGTCTCCACGGCCCTAAGTATCCCCCTAATAATGGAATCATGCCCGTCAACACCAGTTATCATCTTAAATTTCTCAGCATCCAGAGTGTCTAAACTCACGTTGACTCTCATAAGTCCAGACTTCTTTAAATCATCAGCATAATCTTCTAAGAGAAAGCCATTAGTGGTCATAGAAATATCATCTATCCCCTTTATTCTGCTTATTCTACTCACAATCTCGAGAATATCGTCCCTTAAAAGTGGTTCGCCACCAGTCAGCTTAACTCCATGAATACCGAGGGACGCAGCCACTCTAATTATTCGCTCTATCTCCTCTGGGCTCATCTCCCTATGAGGTACATCGCTTTCTCCCTCTCTATGACAATAAAAGCATCTAAAATTACATTGCTGCGTCACGGATACTCTAATATTCTCAATAATTCTTCCGAAATTATCTTTAAGCATAAACCTATTCTCCTTTTTAAAAGTATTAAGGAGTGCGATTTAATTTATATTCCTCAAGGAAAATTTATTTTATTCTTAACTAGAAAAATATTTGAGGGCCCGTAGCCTAGCCAGGATGGGGCATCGGCCTCCTAAACTGAGAGGAAAGCCGAGGGTCGGGGGTTCAAATCCCCCCGGGCCCGCCATAATTTTTGCTCGGCCTAATTTTTGGTTATTTTAGTGACCACATTGGCCAAGTTATCATAAGAATAAAAATATGGATGGAAAAATAATTTAAAACTCATTTACGCTGGTCCTCTTTTTAGAGTTTATAATTAAAAATGACTTATTATAGATATTTTTCTTAATCACTTTTGCCTCCAAACGGGCTTTCTCTTTTCCAGGAATGCCTTTATTCCCTCTTTAGCATCTTCAGAACTATAAAGTAATGCAAATGCTAATCTCTCGTATTCTAAGCCCTCACTTAAGCCCTCCTCTAACGCTTTATTTAGCGCCATCTTCGCAAACTTTAGGCTTACAGAACTCTTCCCAGCAAGTTCCCTTGCTATCGCGTTTGCTTCTTCCATTAATTTTTCAGTTTGAACCACTTTGTTAACTAAGCCTATATGTTGTGCCTCCTCCGCTTTAATCATTTTACCTAAAAACACAAGTTCCTTAGCCTTTTTAACTCCAACAATCTTTACTAACCTTTGTGTACCGCCCCAACCAGGAATTATGCCCAAATTGATCTCAGGTTGACCAAACATTGCTTTGTCAGATGAGATTACAAGGTCGCAGGCAGCTGCCAACTCACATCCACCACCTAATGCGAATCCATTTACAACTGCTATTACCGGTTTACTAAGATTCTCTATTAAGCTAAACGTTTCCTGACCAAGCTTAATAAATTCCATTATCTCAACGGGGCTTTTTCCACTCATCTCACTTACATCTGCACCAGCACAGAAAGCTCGATCACCCGCCCCTGTAACCATCACTACTTTAACGTTTTCATCCTTTTCCGCATCCATTATTGCAGATCTTATTTCTACTAATGTTTCCTTATTAAGCGCATTCAATACTTGCGGCCTGTTTATCGTTATTGTTGCTATACCATCCTTCTTTTCATATAGAATGTTTTTATATTGTGATGTCATTATTCTTCCACCTTTTTAATACTCATAGAAACCTTTTTTGGTTTTTCTCCCTAAGAAACCTGAAGCTACCATCTGGCGGAGTATCAAAGGTGGCATAAAGGCATCGCTTCCTGCCTCTCTATATAATGTTTCTACTACATTCAACACTATATCTAAACCAATAAGATCTGAAAGCTCAAGCGGACCCATCGGCCAGTTAAGCCCTAATTTTATTGCAGTGTCAATGTCCTTTGCGGGTATTCCTTGTTCATAAAGTCGTATTCCCTCAAGTATCGCGGGCATCAATACTCTGTTTACTATAAAACCTGGTATATCTTTGCATATGATTGGTGTTTTTCCAAGCTTTATTGCCATCTCTTTTACTTTTTCAATGGTTTCATCTGCGGTACGTAGGCCGCGAATCACTTCTACTAGCTTCATAACTTGTGGTGGATTAAAGAAGTGCATTCCCGCGACTTTCTCAGGTCTCTTGGTTGCCATTGATAATGTTGTTATGCTTAATGTTGATGTGTTACTTACTATTATCGCGTGCTTTGGAGAGAAGGAATCCACTTCACTGAATATTTTTTTCTTTAAATCTATATTTTCTAGCACAGCTTCTATAATGAAGTCAGCGTTTTCTACGGCCTTTGTAAGGTCTGTAGTCACCTTTATTCTAGAAAGAATTTCCTTAGCCTGCTCCTCCGTTATTTTAGATTTTGCAATCGCTTTTTTAAGACCATAGGGTCCATTTTCAATGGTATCCATTCCCCGTCTCAAAATTTCCTCGGAAATATCCATCGCCGTTACGGTAAAGCCGGCCTCTGCAAAGACTTGCGTTATTCCTGCTCCCATTGTTCCAAAACCTATTACCGCAATTTTTTCTATCTTTGACATATCACTTCACCACTAAATTAAGAAAAATTTCATTAAATAAATATAAAAATATAATCTATATTCGCACTCTTTTGCTATATTTAATTGAAGAAGGATGTTTGGCAGCTCTGCCTTCCCCATTAAGGCTGCTTTTTAGAAAGTCTCAAAAACATCTATCTAATGGAATGGCTTGTTTAGAGTTGACAAATTTTTCTTTGATTTTGTGCTACTCTTTTTTAATTCCTTCTTCGGAATGTACTTTCACAATAATTTTTCTTACGGAAAATGGAGATATTCTTCTAACCTATCAAAATTTATTGCTAATTTTAAACTCGAATCCATATTTGACATATTTCCCAGACCGCTAAAATCATGTTCATTTAAGACTATTATTGGAAACCACCATAAGAATGGCCATATCATCCAACACTCTTTATAGGTCGTTGTTCTCAGCGTGAATACTGTCCCACATTTTTTGCATTGTATTGTTTTTATGCTGATGGCATTGAGATCCTTTGACCCGCATTTAGGACACATGTAATCTTCAACCTTTATGGGCGCATAGTATAACCTTAGTCTTCTAAACCACTTAATGAACAACATGAATGTCATGAGGAACATTATTAAAGAGATCAGTATAAAAATTATGCCTATGATTGTAATTAGAGTTGAACCTATTGGCATCTTAACCACTATATATTATAAATTCCATTAACAACGATTAAATTTTAGTCCTAATAAATATACTTTTGGGTTACTTGGCCACACTCATATGACGAGTCTCCAGGGTTGGTCTATTTTGCGCGCCGAAGATTTAAGAAGACATTTTATGAGGGTTTATCCAGAATGCTCTCGACGTGAGATTTATGACCTTGTCTCAGCGATTCTCTCTAGTAAATATTGGAAGGTTCACTCAAACATGAATGATGCGTATTATGCCGTCGCCCTAACTAGGGCGCTAATCCCATACATAAATGGCTTTAAGGTTAAATCAACAGTTCCAGGAATAGTGATAGTTTACCCAATGGTTGCGCAGTTCTGTAGACGTGGAAGGGTGCTTGTCGCGAAAAGAAGGAACGATATTTTTGTCTCTAAGACGATTATTGATTGGCCAGCATTTCTTAAGGTGATTAAAATGGATAAGAACTTGGTTTATAGGCGTCTTGTTGAGGAGCCAAATCCGCCAGCATTCCTGAGTAGGCGTAACCTTAAAATTCTACTTAAATGAAGAGTTAAGGTTTTCTATTTAATTAATTGCTTTACTTCTTGAAAGAGCCATGAAAGATCTGGTGGACTTTTTCTTTCGCTAACTCTCTCAGCTAATGCGTGCGAAATTATTGGGAGCGCTATTGTTGCATCACAGTAACATTGAACATTTCTTCCAGCTTTACTCTCCTTGCCCCAGCTTATAGCTTCCTCAAACGTGCAGCCTGATAAGCCTCCCCAATGGGGCATGTCAGTTGTTATCTGAATTGCATATTTATGCGGAACTGGAGTACCATATTTCCCATCATCAGTTATGCTTACGCCTATGGCTGTCAATTGGATAAAGTCTTTAGGTACCCCTCCACCTATATAAATTACGCCAGTATCCTTAGATCTCCTCTTTATTTCAACGAGCTGCTCAAAGTCCCTCATTTGATCTATAATTATATTGAATTTTCCTTTACTTCTCCTTTTATTCATTATATATGCTACACCATATGCACTATCAACTACGGCTGGACAGAAGACTGGCAGATTGTTCTTGTAAGCTTTTGCGATAATACTATTTATACCTATTTCTGAGAGATATTTGCCGAAAAGATATAGAAACTCCGCAGAGGAATATTTATAATCTGTCCTTAAGGTCATCATGAAGTCAGCTATTAAAGTTTCCATCTCCTCATATTCATATTCGTCGGCAAATACATCATAAAACCTATCTATTCTTTGTCTTGCTAAATCTTCATCATCAACAATGTGGTGACCCTGCCAATATGTTCCGCCCATGGCCTCTAGAATATCCTCCGATATGTTTGCGCCAGTTGAGACGATAACATCTATAAAGCGCTTCTCAATAAGCCAATTAACAATTTTCCACTGTCCAGCTGTGCTCATTGAGCCAGCAAAGCCAACAAATACTATCACATCATCTTTAAGCATTGTCTCCCACACATCAACAACTTCACCGATCTTCCTTCCTTGAAAACCTGTTCTAGCCATCTCCGATAAAAGTTCGGATATTTTCTTCGGCACTCTGATCTCTATAGGTTCAAGTTTTCTTGTAAAATATTTTACTAACCTTCTCTTTCTCCTCATCTTTCATTTCTCTTCTACAAAATAGCAGGCTAAGATGTTTTTAACTTTTTTGATAAAATTTTATTTATTCCGCTTATCATGGCCTCGACGCTAGCCATAACTATATCCTCCCTAGCACCCCTAGTAGAGATTATGTTTCCGTCCTTATCCTCAATCTTTATTATCACCTCAGCAACAGCATCTGAACCACCAGTTAAGGCCTCAAGTCTATACTCGGTTAACCTTACATCCACCAAGTTGCTTACGATCTTTTGTATAGCTTTAATAGCAGCATCTACAGGACCAACACCCGTCTCAGCGGCGGCATACTCCTTACCATTAATGATTAACTTGACGGATGCCGTTGGCATGACCTTTAATCCGGTTGTAACGACTAAATCGCTCAGCTTAACAACATTTTCCTCGTATGCTTTGCCAATAACGACTCTCGCAATCGCAAATAAATCCGCGTCTGTTACAGTTTTTCCCTTGTCGCCGAGCTCCTTAATTCGCTCAATGATCTCCTTTAACTGCTCCTCAGTTGGATGGATTCCAGCCTCCTCAAGTGTAGCCTTAATCCCATGCTTACCAGCGTGTTTTCCAGCAATTATCTTTCGCCGTCTGCCGACGATCTCCGGATCAAAGGGTTCGAAAGTAATTGGCTTGGCAATTATTCCTTTTGTATGTATTCCGGACTCATGTGCAAATGCATTCTCTCCAACAATAGCCTTATTTGGCTGAATGGGAATACCAGTCAACCTAGAAACTATCTTTGATGTTTCATAGAGAAGCTTAGTGTTTATTCCAGTCCTCTTATTATAAAGCAGATGGAGGCCCATTACAACTTCCTCTAGTGCTGCGTTGCCAGCTCTCTCACCTAAACCATTAACAGTAACATGGACTTGTGTTGCACCAGCCTCAACTCCAGCTAGCGAATTAGCCACGGCTAAGCCGAAATCATTATGACAATGAACGCTTATGGGGGCTTTAAGAACGGACTTCAATTCCCTAATTAATCTCTCCATTGATCTTGGGTTCATTATACCCACCGTGTCCGGTATATTTATATAGTTCGCCCCAGCTTCTTCAGCTGTCTTACAAACCTTTTTTAAAAACTCTAAGTTAGTTCTGGTGGCGTCCATTGGAGAGAACTCACATATAGCGCCATGGTCCTTAATATATTGCACCAAATCTATAACTGTCTCAATGACCTGCTCTGGCGTCATGTTTAGAGCATACTTAATTTGAACATCAGAGGTTGAAATAAAAGTATGGATGTAATTGATGTCACATTGCAATGCAGCGTCAATGTCGCTTCTTAACATCCTCGCCAGCGCACAGACCTGCGCCTTTAAGCCAGCCCTTACGATCTCTCTTATAGCTTTCTGCTCTCCTTTCGAAGCTGATGGAAATCCAGCTTCAATGACGTCGACGCCGATCTTATCTAGCTGTAATGCTATCTCCAGTTTTTCCTCCGGAGTTAATGATACTCCAGGCGTCTGCTCACCATCACGTAGGGTTGTATCAAAGATTCTTATGTAGTCCTGCTCCATGCGCCTCACTTAGATGATAATCAAATATTTCATTAGAGATAGCCTCAGCCATTTCGTCGGTTCTTAGATTGCCACCCAGATCGGGCACTGAAAGATTTTTCTTTAGGGCAGATATAATCCCACTATCTATTAGCCAGGCGGCCTTTAAACATAATTGATCATTGTACTTTTCCCCTAACCAATCAAACATCATTTTTGCCGCCAATATCATTGAGCATGGATTTGCTGTGCGCTTACCAACTCTTGTAGGTGCGGAACCGTGAATAGGCTCGAAGATCGCATAATCATTGCCTATATTTCCGCCTGGAGCCATGCCAAGTCCTCCTACTAGCTGTGCAGCCTCATCAGATAATATATCGCCAAAAATATTTGTCGTGACTATAACATCAAAATTTTGTGGCTCCTTTATAAGCCTCATGGCCATCGCATCAACATACTGCTCCTCGTAGGATACTGATGGATATTCTTTGGCAATTTTTCGGCACACTTCTGCAAAGAGTCCACATGTAATCTTCAGGACATTTGATTTGTGGACTGCAGTAACCTTCTTTTTCCTTCGGAGCGCCATCTCAAAGGCCCTCCTAGCTATGCGCTCGCATCCTCTCCTCGTTATCACCCTTAAGGCAATCGCTGTATCATCATCGATCTTAAATTCAAAGCCCTTATACAAGTCCTCAGTATTCTCCCTAACGATGACTAAGTCTATGTCATCTCTTAAGCTTAACGTATTTGGATAGGATTTTATTGGGCGTATATTAGCGTATAAGTCAAGCATAAGCCTAAGCTTAACTATTACATCTGCGGCAGTCTCACCTACAGGACCCTTAAGGCAGACATGAGATCTGCGTATCCCTTCTATGGTCTCCTCCGGAAGCGCTATCCCACGTCTTGCATAGCATGCATCTCCAGCCTCAAGTTTAATGAACTCCAAATCTAAGCCAAGTTTCCTCTGAACTGCCCTCAAAACCGTCATTGTCGCCTCAGTTAGTTCTGGGCCAATTCCATCACCTGGGATTAAGGCGACCTTATATCTCATTCCTTTTAGCCCCCATAACCTTAATTAGATGTTCAATTAAACCTCCATCTATAAGAATCTCAAGAATGAAATCCGGGAGCTTATTTGTAAAGATAACCTCACCATTACTCTCATTAATAATTTTTCCTTCATCGAAGTGTACAGAAAGCATGTCACCATCATTAACCTTAGTAATTATTCCTGGAGTCTCTAGGGCCGGTAATCCTATCCTTATAGCATTCCTATAAAATATTCTGGCAAAGGACTCAGCAATTATACATTTAACACCAGCATGCTTTAGGGCTTGAGGCGCCTGTTCCCTACTTGAGCCACAGCCAAAATTTCTCCCCGCGACAATAATAACGCCCTCCCTAGCCTTTCTTGGGAAATCTGGATCTATAACTTCCATTGCATGTTTAGCCCATTCGCTTGGATCTAAGGATGTCAAATACTTACTTGGAATTATGATATCGGTATTTATGTTATCGCCATATTTAATTACTTTACCAGAAACTTTCATAAAGATTCCTCCAAGAAACGTCTCGGGTCGGTAATTTTCCCCTCTATTGCTGAGGCTGCAATTGTTGCCGGAGATGCTAGATATATCATTGCTTCTGGACTCCCCATTCTACCAATAAAGTTCCTGCTAGAGGAGCTTATGCAGACTTCTCCTGGGGCTAGTAGACCCATGTGCCCTCCGAAGCATGCCCCACATGTCGGGTTAGAGACACATGCGCCAGCCTTAATGAAGAGTTCAATTAACCCCCTTCTAAGAGCCTCTAAATAAATTTGTGTTGATGCCGGAGTAACTATCATTCTAACCCCTTTCTTAATGCGCCTTACTTTAAGTATCCTTGCAGCTAACTCAAGATCCTCTAGCTGACCGTTTGTGCACGAGCCTAAGAAAGCTTGATTTATCTCTACCCCCTCAATTTCCTTAACTGGTTTAACATTGTCTGGAGAATGTGGGCAGGAAACCATAGGCTCTAGGGAATCCACATTAAACTCTATAACTCTTTCATACTTCGCGTCTGGATCACTTCTAAAGACCTTGAAGGGCTTATCGGTTCTGTTTTTAACGTAATTTATGGTTTTATCATCTGGTTCTATTATGCCATTTTTTGCGCCCATCTCGATAACCATGTTGCATAATGTTAAACGGCCACCTATACTCATATTGCGTATAGTTGGACCAGTAAACTCTATAGCCTTATAATTTGCTCCCTCTACCCCAAATTTACCAACAATATTAAGAACCAGATCTTTTGGGGTCACAAATTCTTGAAAACTGCCAGTAACATTTATTTTTATTGTTTCTGGAACTTTCAGCCATATTCTTCCCGTTGCAAATACTGCAGCCATCTCCGTTGAGCCTATGCCAGTTGCAAACGCTCCCAGTGCGCCATATGTGCATGTATGTGAGTCGGCCCCTACAATAAGTTCTCCTGGCCTCGCATGACCTCTCTCAATCATAACCTGGTGGCATATTCCCCCATCGCCAACATCATATAAAAATTCTATGCTTTGCTCCGTGGCAAACTCCCTCACAATCTTATGTAGCTCAGCCGACCCCACGGAATCTGCTGGAATCTGGTGATCAAGTACTAGGACTATACGCTGGTTATCCCAAACTTTCTTAATGCCTATGCGCCTGAACATTTTTATAGCCAGAGGCCCAGTTATATCGTTTGCCATAGCCATATCCACTCTAGCATCAACTATCTCGCCCGGCTTAACGTAATCTAGCCCAGCTGCATGTGCGAGAATCTTCTCTGTAATTGTCATTCCACGCATGGATTCTTCACCATAGGATTATTGATTCTTCTCTAAGCCAGATATCTTACGAATAAATAAGCCAACTTTCTCAAGGGGATGCTCCTCGATTTCTTTCATTAATCTTTTAAGGTTCTCTCCTCCAGATTTATATTCAGAGATCCACTCCTTAGCAAACTCACCACTTCGCACTCTCATAGCGACCCTCCGCATGTTTTCCTTAACATGCTCATCTATTACTTTAGGCCCAACCGCTAATCCACCATATCTAGCAGTTTCAGAAACGGCCTTAAGCATGCCAGTTATACCTCTCTCATATATTAGATCCATTATCAGCTTAGCTTCATTGCATGCCTCAAAGTATGCGAGTTCTGGCGGGTAGCCACATTCAACTAAGACCTCAAACCCCTTCTTTATTAGCTCTATGAGACCGCCCACTAGAACCGTCTGTTCACCTATTAAGTCGCTTTCAGTCTCATCCTTGAAGGTGGTCTCTAGTACGCCAGCTCTCGTACAGCCTAAAACCTTAGCAAGTGAAAGTGCAATCTCTTTAGCCTTGCCAGAGTAATCTTGGTGTACTGCTATCAGCGCTGGGACGCCGAAGCCACTAACAAATGTCTCACGGAGTCTTGGTCCAGGAGACTTAGGGGCAACCATTATAACATCCACATTTTTTGGAGGTAAAATTTGCTTAAAATGTATGTTAAAGCCATGCGCAAAGTCTAAAACCTTTCCTGCAGATAGATTTGGCTCAATATGTTCCTTGTATATAGCTGGCTGGATCATATCTGGAACTAGCATCAATATTATGTCGCCTATCCTCACCGCCTCACTTATAGTATATACCTCGAAGCTATCTCGCTTAGCTTTTTCCCAAGATAGACCTCCTGGCCTTAGACCAACTATAACTCTGAGACCTGAATCCCGCATGTTCATTGCTTGAGCTCGACCCTGACTACCGTAGCCTATTACTGCCATTGTCTTATTCTTAATTGCATCTATATCCACATCCTTATCAAAATATATTTTAACCATTTCACTCTCACTCCATTCTAACAGACCTCATACCTCTTGGTAAGGCGGCTATTCCGGTTCTCGCAATTTCCTTTATGCCAAATTGTTTCATGAGTTCTATAAAAGCATTTATTTTATCAGTGTCTCCAGTCATCTCTATTATCAGTGAATCATGCGCTACGTCCACGATGTGCCCCTTAAATATTTCAGTATAGTTTATTACGTCTGATCTAGCCTTTGAATCTGGCGTACTAATTTTGATGAGAGCTAGCTCCCTTGTGACAGTATATTTTGGATCTAGAATGCTTACCTTGATGACACTTATAATCTTCCTCAATTGCTTAATTACCTGCTCAACGAGCGCCTCATCGCCCCTAACTGTTATTGTCATTCTGGCTAGATCTGGTTCCTCCGACGCACCGACGGATATGCTCTCAATATTGAAGCCTCTCCTTCTGAACATGCTGGATATTGTATGAAGAACTCCTGGCTTATGCTCAACCACAGCTGAGATCATATAAAGATCCTCTTCACTCTCCATACCCCATCAACTCAACATCAGGTTTCTAATGTCTTGTCCTGGAGGGACCATCGGTAGGACATTTTCTTCTAAGGGTATTGGTACATCTATAACCGTGGTCACATCGCTATTTAAGGCATTTTTTAGAGCCGCTCTAAATTCTTCAATTGATTGCACTCTAATTCCTTGGGCGCCATAAGCCTCAGCAAGCTTAACAAAATTCGGTATGCCGCCGAGATGCACCGCGTAATAGCGCTTACCATAAAATAATCTCTGCCATTGAGCAACCATCCCTAAAACAGAATTATTTAATACTATGACTATAACTGGTATTTTACATGCAACTGATGTGGCAAGATCCTGTTCAGTCATTATGAAGCTTCCATCACCAGCTATATCGACCACCGGTACATCTGGACAGGCAACTTTAGCTCCTATAGCCGCTGGAAAACCAAAACCCATTGTTCCAAGCCCGCCGGAGCTTATGAATGTTCTCGGCTTATAGACCTTTAAATATAGTGCGGCCCACATTTGGTTTTGTCCAACCTCAGTGGTTATAATAGCATCACTAGGTAAAATCTTCCTTATCTCGACCATTAATGCTTGTGGCTTAATTCCATCACCATCATTATTAGACTTGACGATGTCTTCATGCATCCTCTTAAGCTCCCGCATCCTCTCAAGCCAGGCAGTTCTCTCCTTCTTATGAATCTTCTCTAAAAGACGCTGATATATTGCTTGTAAAGCTCTCTTCGCATCTGCAACTATTGGGATATGAGACTTAATATTCTTGCCTATCTCAGAAGCATCTATGTCAATATGTATTATTTTTCCATTTGGGCAAAAGGTTTTGAAGTTTCCAGTACTCCTGTCTGAAAATCTTACACCAACGGCTAATACCACGTCAGCGTCTTGAACTAGATAATTAGCTGCAACTGTTCCATGCATCCCAAGCATTCCAACAGAGAGCGGATGATCCTCTGGTATAGCGCCTTTACCCATGAGTGTTGTGGCGACAGGCGCGGGCAAGAGCTCTGCTAATGCGACTAACTCTTGGCATGCATTCGAGGCTATAACTCCTCCGCCAGCAATTACTACTGGCCGCTCAGCTTCCATGAGCAGTCTAGCAGCCCTCTCCACCTGCAGTGGGTGAGGGTCATAAACGGGCTTATAGCCCCTAAGATTAAGCTCATTATTAAATTCTATATCAGCTTCTTCTGTTTGTACATCTCTGGGCAAATCCACTAAAACTGGCCCACGCCTACCAGATGAAGCAATGTAAAAGGCCGTATTTATAATTCCTGGTATCTCGGCAGCGCTCTTAACCTGAAAATTACATTTGGTTATGGGTGTTGTTATGCCAATTATATCGGCTTCTTGAAAGGCATCCCTGCCTATAAACGCCCTTGGAACCTGACCAGTTATAGCTACTATCGATGAAGAATCCATGTATGCGGTAGCAATTCCAGTAACTAAGTTTGTGGCGCCTGGTCCTGAAGTAGCCATGCAAACACCAACTCGGCCGCTAGCCCTGGTATAGCCGTCGGCTGCATGTGCTGCGCACTGTTCATGACGCATTAGGATGTGATTTATGCTCAGTTCTTTTGATAGCTCATCATAGACTGGTAATATTGCTCCTCCTGGTATGCCAAATATCACTTCAACTTTTTTCCTCTTTAATGCCTCTATTAGAATCTTCGCTCCGCTCATCAAAACCATCTTTTAAATACCTCCATTAACAAACATATTATTCTCAGAAAAGCTTATACTCCTCAAAAAGATGCAAAAAACCTCTATATTTATATGATTATGTGTAACCTTGAATTCACATGGATTCCTTCTTGAAAAACGTTTACTGGTGTTTATGTAGGTAATAACTCCTCTGTACCCGACTCTCCCTCACTTTTTGCCCTCCAATAAAATGAAACCGCATACTATTATACGAATGTTGCTTAAAAATTTTGCTCCATGAATTTATATTTATTTTTCCGCAACATTTGTGGATTTATTGCCTATTAGAGCATTTATTCCGCTTATCATGGCGTTAACGCTGGCCATGACGATGTCTTCATGTACTCCCATTGCTGTTAATACTCTATCTCCCTTACGCAATTTAACTATCACCTCAACTATGGCATCTGTTCCCCCAGTTATAGCTTTGACATGGTATTCTTCTAAGTGAATAGGTTCTATGGTTGATACTGCCTTTCTTATAGCATTCATCGCAGCATCTACCGGGCCAACCCCTATAGCGGACTCTATAATATTTCTATTATTAACGTTAAGTCTGACAGATGCTGTTGACATGACATGTTTTCCAGTTACAACAGTTAGCTCTTCAAGCCTTATTGACTGTAGAGAAGGTATTCCCATAACTGCCTCGGCAATGGCTTTTAAATCAGCATCTGTAACTCTCTTGCCTTTATCACCTATCTCTTTAACCCTTCTAAATATTTCTTTAAGCTGTTCCTCTGCTGGATTAATTCCCATCTCTACAAGCGCTGCTCTAATTCCATGAATTCCAGCATGCTTTCCAACGACAATTCTTCTTATTCTGCCAACAATTTCTGGTGGTATAGGTTCGTATGATGAAGGATCAACTAAAATTGCGTGAGTATGTATTCCGGACTCATGTGCAAATGCATTCTCTCCAACAATAGCCTTATTTGGCTGAATGGGAATACCAGTCAACCTAGAAACAAGCAATGAGGTTTCATAGAGTAACTCAGTTTTTATCCGAATATTTTGGTTATATTGGAGTTTCAGGGATATTACAACCTCCTCTAGTGCTGCGTTGCCAGCTCTCTCACCTAAACCATTAACAGTAACATGGGCGACTTCTGCACCAGTTCTTATGGCCGCAAGGGTATTAGCGACAGCCAGGCCAAAATCATCGTGACAATGAACTCCGAAAGTAGCCTCTGGAAAAGCCGCTTTCAACTCTGAAAAGAACTCATAGGCTTTCTCCGGCGTTAGTATACCCACGGTATCTGGCGGAGTGATTCTATCTGCACCAGCGGAGAGCGCAGTTCTGATAACCTCCTTAAGAAAAGCCATGTCGCTTCTTGTAGCGTCTTCCGGACCAAACTCTACTATTAGTCCATGATCCTTAGCATATTCAACATGCTCCTCAACCATTTTCAGAACCTCTGCTCCACTTTTCTTAAGCTTACTTCTGATTTGTATGTCTGAGACCGGAATTACTAAGAATATGGAGTCTGCATCGCATCTGAGTGCTACATCTATATCGCTTTTTACACCTCTGGCGAAGCTACATATTTCAGCCCTAAGATTTTCTTTCGCAATAAGCTTTATAGCCTCCATCTCACCCTCTGATACTGCTGCAAACCCGGCTTCTATAATGTCTACACCGAGCTCATCAAGCTTTTTAGCAATTAAAACCTTCTTTTCGGGAGTTAATGATACTCCAGGTGTCTGCTCACCGTCACGCAGAGTTGTATCAAAAATCCTTATTCTCTCAGCAAATCTGTTTTGGCGGTTAGATAAAACAATACCCCATTTTACAAACCTCAAAATTGAAGAATTATAAATAGTTTATATAAAAGCCTTTCGTTTCAAAAGGAAGACTTATAGTTGTGTCATATTATATAAAATAGATTGGATTAAGTGGTAAGGTCATGCTATATGAAGGTGAGCGATGAACTTCTCGGCTCAGTTAAGGAGGAAATACGCCGTAAAATATGGAATTTAATGGAGAAGACTAATGTAGCAAGTTTTCCTAGGCCAGTCTTATGGTAGAATATCAAATTTTATCGGGGCTGAGGTTGCCGCACAGAGACTTTCTGAGCGGGAGGAATTTAAAAAAGCTAGGGTCGTTAAGGTTAACCCAGACTCCCCACAAAAGACAATCAGATATCTCACACTTTCTAGTGGTAAAATTTTGATTATACCCACTCCAAGGCTTAAATCAGGTTTTTGCTCCTTGATCCAAGTAGGATCCAAAGAAAGGCTTATCATGAAGCATCGATAATTCATGGAGCATTTAAGTATGGCAGAGTATGCGATCTTGAGGATATCCCTAGAATAGACTTGATTGTTGTCGGTTCCGTCGCCGTATCCAAGGACGGTGCTCGCGTTGGTAAAGGTGGAGGATATAGTGAGATAGAATATGGTCTGCTACGTGAGATAGGTGCTGTGGAAAATGATACGGTGATCTTCACTATAGTCCATGATATTCAAGTAGTCGATTTTGTGCCCAAAGAACCCTACGATCTTACGGTCAATGTCATAATAACGCCGACAAAAATTATTAGGATAAATGAGGTTGGTGAGAGGCCGAGAGGCATATTTTGGGAGAAAATACCCTCTAAACACATTGAAGAAATACCAGTTCTTATGAAGCTTAAAACATGTCTTTTTCAAAGGAGATAAATGCTTTCAATTCTAACAAGCACATAGATACCTAGATGATAAGAATACTCAAATATATATTCTCGGATCAAAACGGATTGGTGAAATAAATGTCGAAATTCGGTAGGGAGTGGGAGGGAACCGGAGCAACAATAGTTGATAAAATTGTAGGTACTGTCAGACCACAGCAATCATTAAGATATAAGCTTTTGTTGGTTATAAAGCGGATAGAGTCTCAGTCTCAGGCGCTTGATAAAGCAATTAATGACATGACTAATAGGGATAAATCTCTATTTTCTAAAGTTGTTGAGGCATATTCTGAGCATGATATGAGGAAGGCTACGGTTTATGCTAACGAGTTGGCGGAAATAAGAAAGAGTATAAATCTTATGTCGAATGCAAGATTAGCACTTGAAAGAGTTGCGCTGAGGCTTGGAACGATTACACATCTAGGTAATGCTGCTGCAGTTATAGCGCCAGTGATGGAAATACTTAAGGATATACGATCAAGCATATCTGGGTTAATGCCAAACGCGGAGCAGGAATTTGGTACTATAATGACATTGTTGGACGAGATAATAGTTGAGTCCACTCATATGGTTAGTGCTGGTGTTGAGACTGAGCTGATAAGTGAGGAAGCCCAAAAGATACTCGAGGAGGCAGCATTGGTGGCCGAGGAGAAAGTGAAGAAGAAGTTCCCAGAGCTTGTTGCATCGAAGTCTAGAGGAGCCAAGAGCGAGAGTTTGCCTAAATAAATGTTTATCGGTGTAAAGGGTATGGATAAAAGATTGAAGGCTATCCTCACCTTATTTGCAGTTGGTTTTATAGGGTTTATTCTTGGGATCATTGCTAATGTTGTATATTTTAATATTTTACCCATTCTAATGGAGTCTTTCCCGCAAGTATTTGCGTCAAGCTGGATTACATGGGGACTTGGGGGGGCATTGTTGGCGTTAATCTGTTGTGTAATATATGCATATGCCCTCTAGATGTAAGTATAAATCTTTTAATCTTTGACATCTAAGCAAAAACCTTTAATATTTTGTTGACCATGTAACGCTCGTGAACCCCATGTCTGAAGGAGCTAAAAAATGGGACATTCAAATTGGTAGGGAGCATATATACTTCGAATATGATAAAAAATACTTTATCTTAAGGGATATAGGTCAAGGCAAATACCAATTTATGCTACCAGAGAGCGCTGAGGAAGTGAAGGCGAGCGAAATATTTAGCAAGCTTAAGCAGTACCTAAGTATGTTGAGTGGGCAGGGAACTCTCTAAACAACTAATAACATTCAACTTTCATAAACGGAAAAGTATTGGAAAAATTGAGGAGATTAATCCAACGTTAAGGCAATGTTTCCAACGAAAATAGGGAACACTATAGGTAAAAGTAACTGAAACTTAATTTGCCACATATTCCCAATTTCTCTTTTTCCAGTAGAATATAAGATACCTAAAAATTATTTCAGCATAGCACGCGGAAAAGGGAGTCTTTACTGGGTTTTCAATTTGGGAGACGTTAAGTTAATAAGGTCCTCTTTACCTTGAGAGTATCCCGCCGCGATTATAATATCATTAACCTCAATTTTGGTGTCAGGTCTCGGTCTAATGATCTTGTTCCCCCTTTTTATAGCTAGAATCCACATCCCCGTTTCCTCTGGTATGCGCACCTCCCGTATGGTTTTATTTATTAATATAGAGTCCGGGCTTACCTGGGCATAGATCACGGTTTCCTCAGCATTCTCCACAGTCATTTTAATGAGGGGGTGTGGCTCAATACCTCTTAAGATTATTTCAGCTATTTCGGCGGCAGCATCGGAGATTTTTTCTGCGGCAACGCCGAGTCTTATGAGCCCAAGTATTCCTTTAGCTTCTCTCTCAACAAATCCGCTTGAAAGGACTAGTAGCTCAAATTCTGTATGAAGCCTATCAACATATTCTTCAAGTTTCTGAACTTCTTCGGCAAGTTCCCTACTATTAAGTATTAAGGCTGAATAAGCTAAGTCAATCATTAGCTCAGGTAGATCTTTGAGCTCAATGAAGCGTTTAATAACATCTTTGAAGCGTTCCTCCCATATGATCTTTCTAATAATTTCTTCCTCGCCCCTAGTAATTTTCTCTCCAACTTTCTCCCTAAACTCGTTTATGCCATTTTGTACTCCGCGTATAACGATTATATCATTGCCTTTAATGGTTTCTTCTCCGCTAGGGTTTATTATCCAGTCTCCACCTCTATGAATAGCTATTATATCTATCCCCATGGACGCCGGGTCTAAGTGACAGATCTTCATCCCAGCTATTGAGGAGTTCTCAGGTATCCTTATCTTTGCCAGTTTCTCTTCAACTCTCTCAAATATATCCGCTATAATTGGATGCACGCCAATATCTTGTAAGACTATATTTGCAACATCGCCAGCTGCATCAGAGATTTTATCAGCGGCGGACGCAATTTTTGCAACACCAGATAAAATTTTTGCATCTTCTGCATCTCTTGCTGCGAGCATTAACTTTATGTTAAAGAGATAAGCCAGTGTATCAACTCTCTCCTCAAGTTCCACCACATCTTCAGCTAAATCTTTGTCTTTAAATAAAGCTGCCGAGTAGGCTAGGTCGATCATTAGCTCAGACAGGTTCTTTATCTCTAAAAGTATCTCTCTTGCAGGTATTGGCTGATACTTTATCTTTTCCTTCTTCTTATGCCTATGCATTCCTAACCTGTCCTCTAATACTTATTATGCTTGCATCTTCATAAATTTAAACGCCGATTTTTACTTCACCTAAGAATGAGTATGGCTAAAAGTAAAGAAGCTGTTGCAATATTATCTGAAAGAGAGCTCTCGATGGGAATAACAAAATTATCCGGGTCTAAGCCTCTCCTAAAAGTCAGTATTGAGACTAAGTAGGATATAATTATTATAAGTGGAATGGCGATAACGTCAACAATTAATAGAATCAATATAAGTTCAGCAAAATATGGTGGTTTAAGCATATTGTTCAATGTTAGTGAGACCGCTGAAAGGACTGTGAGAATTATTATTGAAGAGAACCACGAGCTAAAAATATGCTCTTTAAGCCTCCCTAGATCTTTAGCTGTCGAGTCGATTAAGCCTAAAGCAAGTCTAGTCGTTGCAGTTGAGCCAATAACAGAGCCCACGTCACCAATCATATCAATCAAGACTGGATAAACAGTATATATCTCCCTCCTTTTCTCAATTATGGTGCTTATCCGTTCCAAAAATGTTCCAGTAACATTAACCAAAAATGCAACTATGAGAAGGGTTAGTAAAATTTCCTTAATACTTTTAATAAATTCCCTCTCATATATATTGCGCAGTATTGTGATGGCTACAAGGGCTAAACAAATAATGTCAATAGCCACTATGATAATTCTGCCTAGGCTGCTCAGAAGAAAGGACATCGTAATCACCAGACCATAATAGATAGTTATAATGGCATCAGCTGTAGAGGATATAACGGGATATACAACAATATCCGGATCCCAACCAAACCTGAACGATAAAAATGAGATGTAGACTGTTATAAAGGATATTGTTAAACCTAAGGTCATTGTAGCAATAACATTCAATATAATTTCAATAATATTGCCGATTTTAATTCCCCAAAAAAACATGCCAAAGATAACTGAAATCGAGCTCATTAAAAGGCTGGCTATCAAGTTTACTACTATAATTGCATCAAAAAGATTATGGAATACCCTTGTATTGCTGGTAAACCTGGGATATATTGTGCCGATGTGAAGAGCGGTGCCCAATCTGCCTGCAAGAAGGCCCGCGATAACCCCCTTTGCGGTTAGAATTGTGGGGTAGACGGAAATTATCCAAGGCGCTAGCATAAAAATCTCTAGGAAAAGGGCGAAGATGAATCCCGCTAATAATCCAATGGAATCAAAAGCAAATGACGTTAAACATTCTTTGAAAATCTTTTGGAAGGAGTTTTTCTCATTTTCCCTAGGGTTTTCTTGGGTCCCTCTTCCATTGGAAGGTAGAAAAAAGGCTCTTATCATTATTCTCCGTGAAATGCATAGTTTTTCACTAATATTGGTTTTCGCATTAGTACCTTGCATATTAAAGGACCCTCTCCTTTAAGATGATCGCTGAATCAAACTTTGTGCGAACTTCCTCTTAAGTCAAGGAGTCCCATTTCCCTTAAATATATTTTTAACATGCTTGAAGACAAGAAGGGATTTAGAAGATTCAGGCAACTTCTCTATACTCTTTCCATACACATTTACTTTAAACCCTCCTTTATATTTTCTAACATCAAACCTGATTTTACTCTAATTTTCTATGAGAATTTTACAAATACTATTGAGTAAGCCTAAGGCAAAACCTAAGGCAGAATGGTAACTGGTAACTGCTCTCCATGCCTCAATCAATAAGCAAATTGGTTACCATGCACATTTTTGTTCATGCCCCAATAATTTTAGCAGTGTTCTTCATGCTAAAATTAATACCCCCTATACTTTTTTGCCAGCAACCCCAAAACAGAAATGCTTAAATATTGGATGCTTGGGGCTGTCCTACACTTCATTTTAAGTGGAGGGTAAAATGAATAAAGAGGAAAACCTAAAGATAGAGTTCACATGCCTTTGGACTTTAAGGAAGCCATCCTTAGCCACATTGCTCTTGGGGATAGGGGCTACCCCATTTGGATGCTTCAATCAGCATGAGAACACAATCTATGTTTTCCTTGATCAGATTCTCCAAGCCTCAGTCTTCAGTCCAAATGAGCCAGAGGAATGGGTTGCCTCAGCAATCTCAAGAGTGGTTTTCCATGAACTGCTCCATGTCCTTGAGCCAAACTTAAATGAGGATAAGGTTGTCTGGGCTGAGGATGCTGTTTTTGGAGCCTTAGATATTCCAGAAGAGCCTGATTGGGAGGAAGAGTGGGATGAGTGAACTGCCTGAAACAGTCAGATGCCATCAGATTGTGGATTATTTCTACTGTGCTGAAAGGAGTAGGCTAAGCATCCTACATGGATTGGAGCCTCCACTCAATGAGGACATTGAGTTGGGCAGTAAAGTTCATGATTGGCTGACTCAGAGGCCTAAAAGCCAGAAGGAGTTAAAGATGCTTGAGGCTTTAAAGCCCTTTGAGTCATTTGTCAGAGCATTTGAAGGGGTTAAAATCATTGGGCATCCAGATGACCTAACAGTTCTATCCAAGAATAGGGTTCAAGTCATAGAATATAAGACTGTTGATAACACAAGTATTAAGCCATGGAAAACTGTTTTAGCAAAGTTTCAAGCCCAGATTTATGCTTGGATTCTTGAGCCTATTTTAGCACAGGTAGGCTACCAAATAGCCCACACACATAAGGTTATTTATCTATCCAGAACTGGGGTTTTTGCTAAAAAATTAGGTGTGGAGCATGACCCACTATGTGTGGAGCATAAGATTAGGGGCATACTTGAATTCTGGAAGACTGGTGAACCATTGATTCCACCTAAAGCATGGAAGTGTAGGCTTTGCCCAGAAATCTTCAGGCAGAAATGTAGGGTTTGGAATTGGGGGAGTGGGACATGAACAATTATGCTAAGGGTAGAAACTTTGAGTATAAGGTTAAGAGGATGCTGGAGAAGCAGGGCTGGACAGTGTTTAGGTTTGCTGGCTCAAAGCCCCTTGACCTAATAGGCTTCAGGCATGGTAAAATAATTCTAATTGAGTGTAAACTTAATGGCTTGAATTCTGAGACTGTGGAGAAAGCCCATAAATATGCTGACCTAACTGGTTTGCCAGTCATGATTTACTTTCCAGAAAATGGGAGTGTTAAAGCCTTATTGTTTAAGCCAGTGGAGAGGAAAAACTGGGCTAACACTGTCCAATTACTCAGTGAGTTTGTGGACTATGTCTTAAACAAGTTTGGGCTTGAAGCATTATGCTATGAGGACTGGGGCAAAATCATCTGGAATTTTCTGTATGGTGATGAAGCATGATGCTAGTTTACTTCTCCTGTCCATACAGTGATAATCCAAGGCAGAGGACAGAGAGATAAAGAAAATTGTGAAAGAGGTTATTAGGGCTAACCCAGACATCTGCCCAATTGTCCCACACCTATCATTTGATGGGTTACTTGGCTATCCAGAGGGCATGAGTGAGCCTCAGATTCTTGTCTGGGAGAATGAGTCTATTTCAAGATGTGATGCACTGGCATATGACCCAGAGTATGTGAGCACTGGAGTCATGTGGGAGATTGCATTTGCCAAGTGGATGGGTAAGAAAATCCTAACATTCAGGGAGTTGATGGGGAAATGAGCCTTGAAATCAGATGGAGAGGCAAAAAGAAGGCTTTGAAGAAAGCCATTGAGTTAGCAGACCATATTTTGGAGTCAAGGAGAGGCATATACCAAGACAACTGGGCATTGATGAGCCTTGATGCACTGCTCTGTGGAGCCTACTACAAGGTGAACAGAGCCATGTTCACCAGTGAGCCAAGCAAGAAGTTGGATGATTTGCTTGATGCCCTGAACTACCTAAGGTTTGCAATAGTTAGGCTCATGGAGGCTGATGGAAAACAATGAAGGATTGGACTGGGAGAATCCTAAAAATCACATGCCAGAAATGTGGACATGCCTATAAAGTTGAGTTAGAGAAGCCAAGAAGGTACTCCAACTGTGGTGTTGAAGGCTGGATTTGCCCCCACTATGGATTAAGATTCAAGTCCACTGAATG
>JAWAXL010000004.1:0-50532 GCA_038820405.1 Bathyarchaeia archaeon | reverse complement strand
ATTCGTCCTACCATTCCTTAAAGAAATGAATTATGATGTCCCAGATTTCGATTTTAGGTTACCTGGCGTCTGCTCCATCACAATAGATCCCCATAAAATGGGTTTAGCACCAATATCCGCTGGAGGGATATTATTCAGGGATGAGTGGGCCATTAAAGCCATAAGCAGAAAGGTTCCCTATCTTGCTGGAGAAACGATAGAGCAGTTTACGATTACAGGGACTAGGCCGGGGGCTTCAGTTATAGCGGTTTGGGCTCTTTTGAAGCACCTTGGGAGAGAGGGATATAGGGCCATAGTTAAGAGATGCATGAAGCTAACGTGGAAGCTTGCCAAAGAAGTTGTGAGGATTAATGGTATAACTCTTGTAACGAAGCCCGTCATGAATATTCTTGGAATCAAATCAACTAAAGTAAGTATCCGTATCATAGCCCAGGAGCTAAGAAGAAAGGGGTGGGCTATCTCGCTTCCTAATGATTATATACGGATCGTCATAATGCCTCACGTTAAACTTCCCCATATAAGAACATTCATTAAGGATTTAAGGGAAATCATGAGAGATCTTGGCGCATAAAGGGTTTCTTAACGACTCTCTAATGAATGAAAATTTTCATCTATAAAAAAGATAATAAAGATTGTTAGCTATTCTTTTCTTTGAAATAAAATGAAGCTGCTGGTTAGTGTAACTAATGAGGAGGAGGCTATTAGCGCAGTTGAGGGTGGCGCCCACATTATTGACGTTAAGAATCCTAGGGAGGGCTCTCTTGGGGCCAGCTTTCCAAGGGTCATAAGGAGAGTTAGAGAGGTGGTTCCTAGAAGTATAGAGGTGAGTTCAACAATAGGCGATTTACCAAACCTTCCTGGAACGGCCTCCTTAGCGGCATTGGGTGCGGCTGTATCAGGCTCAGACTATATCAAGGCTGGGCTCTTCGGGGTAAAGACGGTTCATGAAGCTATGTACTTAATGAGGGAGATATGCAGATCTGTTAAAGAATATAATGCGTCATTAAAAGTTATAGCCGCGGGCTACGCAGACTATAAAAACCTTGGGTGTCTAAACCCTTTAGAGCTTCCAGAGGTAGCTTATGCCGCCGGTGCAGATGGTGTAATGGTGGATGTGAAGGTTAAATGCGCCGGAAAAAGTGTCTTCAGCCACTTTACTGAGGAAGAGCTTAGAGGGTTCGTAAACAGAGCGCATAAACTTGATCTAATAGCTGCCATAGCGGGATCCTTAAGAAGATTAGATGTTAAGAGGGTGTACGCCTTAGGAGCCGACATAATTGGCGTTAGGGGGGCAGTCTGTGGTGGCGGGGATAGGCTTAATGGCACAGTCCAAGGACATTTAGTCAGAGAATTTATAATGGATATCAGCAGGTGCATGAGAGGTTATTGAGGAGTAATATGAGTGTAAATAGAGTCCCTACCTTCTATTACCGCCCGAACTCTATCAGGATAAATACCATTAACAACATAGCAGTTCAGCTTAAACTTTATGAGAACTTCTGGTAAAACTTTATCTACGCTAGTTCTCTTACCCCAATTGATTAACTCGGTAGCAGTAATATGGCTAATGAACTTGGCGTTTGTATTTTTCTTTGGATCCTCAGTATATATGCCATCAACATCTGTAACCAAGATTATCTTTTTAGCGTTAAGTACACCAGCTATGTAGGCGGCTATGGAGTCAGATGTCACGTCCCATGAGTGCTCTAAGGGATCCTCATGTAGCATGTAGCGGGAGGGTAATAATATGGGTAGCGAACTGGGCTTAGCATTCCTTGCCTCTTCAAGGGAATAGCAAGTGAAGGAGTTTAAGATCATGTTTGAGAGAAATAACCCATATTGATCCATTGCAAGGATGGCCATTCTGTGAGCAATTGTATTAGAAAGACCGTAAACTTCATCTATCCTTCTAATAAGATCTGCGAAGACCCCGCCCCCAGGTACAACTAACATTTTGTGTGTCTTAGCTAGGGAAGCTAGTGTTCTGCAGAGGCCTTTTAGTTCTGAGGGATGTTCTATTAGGCTCCCGCCAACCTTTAAGACATCTTCCAAATAATATCTCCTCCCTGGAGCTTACTCGCCACCATCACGGCTACGCCAACAGATGGGGTTGCTAGGGCTACCTCTGAGCCTAAAACCTCCCCCAAATCGATTATATTTTTGAGACCAACTGCGCTAGCTGCCTTGCACGCCAAAAAATTCCTTCCAAGTCCTGTAACAACTACTGGAAAGTTTGGCTCCAATTTACTTTTAATCCTCTCATAAACTTGCCTTAAACCACAGCTAATCTGATCAATTTGTCTCTCATATATGTACCTAGCGACCTCAACTATTTCACCCTCATTTAACATATTAGCATCTGCACATATAATACGAGCTAATCTTGCAAGGGCCTCAGCTCTACTTTTCCCTCTACTATCAGCCGTCTCCGTCACATAATCCTCTTCCCTAATATTCCCTAAAATAAGGTGGACGTCTCCTGAAGTGGCAAAGAGCTCTGAGGAGACCCTCGCCATACTTCCTTTAATTGGGACAGAGTTTACAATGGCTGCAATATTTGTTCTTAAAGCCCCTGAATAAACGAGCTCCCCATTGATTAGCTTCTCTAAATCGTTCTTTCCCTCAGCAGCTATTTTTCCATTGATGACTGGAATAATACTTGTTGTTGTGCTCCCAACATCAATAATTATACAGTTGGGGAGTAATTTCGAGATCATCCATCCGGTTGCAACCCAATTTGCTGAGGCAACTTTTAGATGAACTCTCCTCGCTTCCTCTGGGGATAGTAAGTTTGCTTCGACATCTAACACTAAGATTTTAACGTCATGAAAAGCTTCCTTAACGCTCTCTAGGATGTGGTCAACACCTTCTTTTTTAGTCCGATATGCATCAGAGAGCTCCGCTGTCATAGTGACGCCAACAGAATCCACTCTCTCTAAACTGTTTATTCTTGCTTTAAGCCGCTTAAGCATAAAGGGGAGTTCATCTTTCCTTTTCCACACTGGGAAATATTGACTCATAACTTTAACTGTCCGTATTACACCGTTTTCCACACTTAGAAATGATATTTTTGTATTTGCCCCACCAATATCTAAGCCTACTACATTAATCGACCTCATCACAGGCACCGAATGCTTCGGTAAGGCTTTCTTTATACTTATACGCCTTTAGCATCGCACTTCTTAAATCCTTTGAAAATGAGAGAATGAGGGCACATGACCCTCCAGAGGCGGTTGGAAGCGGAGGGAAGAAAATATCTTCAAAAACGTATGCCCCACATAAATCCTCCCCCTTTAAACACTTTAACCTAACCTTGAAGAAAAACACGTAACCTAAAGTTCTAACCTCCTCTGGAAGCTTACGGGTAAAAACAGATTGTAGAAGCGCATCTGCAACATTGAAATTTAGTACTTTCCTCGCCCCTATATAGGGTGTTGTAAGTCTAGGATTGATCTCAATTACAAATGGGCCGTTTTCCGCCAAAACCATATCTACGCCAACATATCCCCTGAGGCCCGTAAAACACTTAATTGTTTTCTCGGCCACTCTCATAGCCTCCCCACTTAGTGGATGATCATATGGGACTATTCCACCCTCATAACTTGAACTAGCTTCTGGAGGAGCTAGCTTAATGAGCTGGGCGTTTAATGTTAGGGGTAGGACCCTTTCACCATCACATATTAAACTGATGCTTGCAGGAGATCCTCTAATAAACTCTTGGACTAGGAAAGTGTCTTCAGAGCATGATTCTTTAATTTTACGGATAGCCCCCTCTATTTGCTCCTCATTTTTAACCAAGCTCAGTCCACATGATCCGGCAGATATGGGTGGCTTAAAGATCAATGGAAAACCAATCTCCCTAGATATCTTCTTAACATGCTTAATGTCTTCATGCACGCTAATAGACATTGTCTCAGGAACGTCTATGCCCACTCTCTTTAATCTCTCATAAACATTTATTTTATTTGATGTCTCTTCTATGGCTTTAAACGAGCAATTCATAGTCTTCGCACCTATTTCTTCAACCTTCTTTACTAGCTCTTTTAACATCCCATTTAACTCTGGCGCAATAATGTAAGCTACGTCCACATTTTTGCATGCTTCATTTAATAATTTATTTAAGTTCTTTTTGTCTGAAACTGGAATTATCCTATCAGCTCTGAGTGGTGGATTAAGCTCAGCGACTCTTGAGTCTAAAATTGTCATAACGAAATGTCCAAGAGCCTTAAAGTCCTCTATTAGAGCATGGAGCATTGCGTAACCCTCGCATAGAAAGTCCGCCTGAAAACTCTGCCCAATACAGCCACCACCAAATAAATATTCATATACGAGAAACTTCAATAGTTATCTCCCCCAATAACACCAATTAATTTAATGGAGGATTTAAGCCTTGAAAGTTATTCCAGTTATAGATATTTTAAATGGAGTGGCAGTCCACGCTGTGAGGGGGGAAAGAGAAAGGTATAGGCCATTGAAGAGCGTCCTATGTAAATTAACAGACCCAATTTGTGTGGCAAGGGCTTTTAAAGAAGCCGGGTTCACGAAACTTTACATAGCTGACTTAGATGCCATATTGAGGGGGACATCTAACCTAGATGTTTTGAAGCAAATAAATAGTAGAATAAAGCTCGATATGATGATCGATGCAGGCATAAATACCATTGAAAAAGCACGACTTTTCCTAAATTTAGGAATCTCAAATATAGTGATAGGGACAGAAACGCTACCAAACTTATACTTTATTGAGGAAGTTCTGAGAGAGTTAGATGCCGAGAAAGTTGTTATTAGCATAGATATTATGGGGAGTGAAATATTATCTATCTCAGAAGAGATAAGACGCTATAAGCCAAGAGAGCTCGCAGAAAAATTGGAGGAGATAGGGATTACAAAATTGATAATCTTAGATCTTAAAAGGGTTGGATCGGAAACAGGAGTCCACCTAACGCTACTAAGAGAAATAGTTGAGAGCACAACTTCTGAAGTATTTGCTGGAGGTGGAATACGCGACATTAAAGATCTAGAGGATCTAGAAAAGATCGGGGTTTCGGGGGCACTTGTGGCAACAGCTCTACATAAAGGCACTATAACATCCGATATTCTAAGAGTGAAAGGATACTTATAAGAAAACTTCAATAGCGTTTGGCAATGCCCCAGCTAGCTCAACCATAAATATTATTGTTACATAATAGCGTCAAGAAAGAAATATCAGCGATGCAGAATGGATGTTAGCGCTAGGGTGAAGATCCAAACTCTAACAAATATTATTTATTACCCGTAGAATAATACCTAAGGAAACATCCCATCTTTTCCGCTCTTTTTTATTCTCGCTTTGAGGATGAGAGTTAATAGCACAGAAGACTAGGAACCTAGACAGTAAAACACACAGATTCATCGTAATTTAATTAGCTTTTCATAGTTCTTAGCGGGCTAGGAGAGACTTAAACCTATCACTTGCTGGAGATATCCTTCACAAACTCCTCCTTTCCTTTTCCTTGTATTTATACTCTAAGAAATTATATACGCAAACTCTAAATCTGAGAGAATCTCATAAGCAAAGTTGAGCAATAATTATTTTAAATGTGGCTTTGCCTTCTGGCAGAGTGGTGAGTCTATATAGTTGCCACCCTTGTTCCGTTCTCACCCCTTAAGATTAAGTCAAGCCGATGAGCATATTCCTGAAGATCACTTAGACTCTAGAGAAAGCACTAAGCTCGTTGAATCCGGCTTTAAGCATGCCTGCAATGTAATGTTAAGAGCACTAAAATATCTAGGAAATACAAGTAATCCCTTAGCACCGAGGGTTCATCCAAAGTATATAAAGTGGCGCCGGGGGTGGGATTTGAACCCACGCGGCCCACAAGGGCCACAGGCTCCCTAGAGCACAACTTTGGGCTCTCAAGGCCTGCGCCTTATCCACTCGGCCACCCCGGCTCCTCATTTTAAAGGCAAGGTTATTTAGACTTAAATCTTTTCTTGAGGAAGTATTCTCTATCAAAGTTAGAGCTTATGGTATAGTAGTGACCAATTGAGCGGTAATTTTGTAACCCTAAAATGGACTCAATATTGATTGTAGCGGTCTACCTTATATTAATTGTATGGTTATGTAAACCTCATCGGGAACTTTCATGCGCATTATTCTGCGCATTACGCGATCGTCGGCATCCACATCTATAAGACGCCTATGTATTCGCATCTCCCACTTATCCCATGTCTTTGTTCCTTCGCCACAAGGAGTCCTAAGTACCGGTACTTTAAGTCTCTTTGTAGGCATAGGGATTGGGCCGGAAATCTTTACTCCAGCTTTTTCAGCTATAGCCTTAAGCTCACTACATATTTCCTCAAGCTTCTTATAGTCCGTACTCGTCAACTTTATCCTAGCCTTTCTAACCAATTGACGCGCCACCTTTTCCTGAATTCTTTAGGAATGCCATTTAAATTCTTTTCTCTGCTTAGATTAGACGCATTCTCTGTACGGTTTTTGTTTGCCAAGAATATCTTCTTATTCTTGGATTAGGATAGCCACACGCAGCACACCTCTTTTTCCTAACATGATATGCTCTACGACCACATCTCCTACATCTTATATGGACTCTCTTGCCCATTCTTTTTCCGAAAGATGGAGTTCCCCTAGTCATCAATAATTACCTCGGAGGTGGCGATATCATGATAACGTTATCTCCCCTAACTATTATTAAGCCTAGTTCTCTAACATTTTCAGCGTCGGTAACGTCCTCAGCCTTCTCAAGAATTAGGTTCAAGTGTTGATCAAAGCCCTGAAGCTTACCCCTTATGCTTCTCCCACCTCTAAGCTTTATTAATACTGTCTTCCCAAGACTCTCTTCAAGCATTTGTATGACCATTTTACTATAACCTTCCTCTGAATTAATCACAATTTATGAATAGATTAGAATTTATATGCCTTATGCTAACTTTTATTCTTTATGTGTGGAGTTAAGCATAGATATGCACTTAAGACTAGTGAGAAGAGGGCTCTTATTAAGAGGATTGCTGAGATTTTTAACGTTAACATCAAGGAGATTAGAGGAGAAAAAATAGAGATTGCGGAGCTACGTGAAAATAAAACTCTAATTATTATAAACAATAAACCCCTTTTTATAGAAGTCGAGGGGAATCTAATTCCAACGCTAATATTTGAGGACCTAATAAAAATTCTTCCGAGGGTTTTTGTCGATATGGGGGCTATCCCACATATATGTAATGGGGCTGATGTAATGGCGCCAGGTATAACTAGGGTTGATGGGAGGTTTAAGGAGGGGGAGATAGTTGTGGTGCTAGATGAGAGATATGGTAAAGCGATAGCCATCGCAAGGGCTCTTGTAAGTTCTGAAAACATAAAAAGCCTTAAAAGAGGAAAAGTTCT
This sequence comes from Bathyarchaeia archaeon, assembly GCA_038820405.1. Classification (GTDB taxonomy): domain Archaea; phylum Thermoproteota; class Bathyarchaeia; order Bathyarchaeales; family DTEX01; genus DTEX01. Next base: position 43,151 of record JAWAXL010000004.1, on the reverse strand, counting down.
CAAAAACCTACATTATGTTGGCGATTCCATTTGGAAGGCTATTAAATCAATCTAAAAATGGAAACAAAAAGGTTAAGATTCAATTTAACCATCATACCTTTAGTCTAGATCTTTGAGGAGAATGTATCCTTGGTTAATACAGGTTTATTAGGGTGGATTCGGGCGCTCATTAGATTAAGAGGGAAAAAAGAGGTGGATATTAAAGCTAAAGAGAAGACAGCATTCCAGTTAGCTCCAAGTAAAATATACCTAAAGGCATTAACACTACACTCACCAGAAGAAGTGGAGAAAATTAAGTATGAAATTAAATCTGGAAACATATTAATAGTCAAGATTGAGCCCCTAATAGAGAAGAGCGTAGAGGACGCTAGGCGCGTTATTAATGAGTTAAATGAGTTTATATTATCAATAGACGGTGATATTGCGCGTCTAGGTAAAGAGCGGATAATATTGACTCCATCAAATGTTAAGGTATGGAAAGAAAAATCCTCTGAATAAACATTAAAGAGGGAGCCCGCTAGTAACTAGCGGAGCTTTATTGTCTCTAATATGTCAGGCGCAATAGCATTAATTCTATACTTCCTTTGCAAAAATTCCGCTAAAGATATACACTTACTTCTCTCACCGTGGCATATAATTATATTCTCCGCCTTCGGCGCTATTTTACGCAGATAATTTATTATCTGCCTCCTATCCGAGTGTCCAGAGAAACCCTCAACGGTGTAAACTTTCAGATTAACCTTTATAACTTTAATTTTTCCATCTTCATCAATAATTGAGACTTCAGGTGAGCCCTTTTGAATCCTTCGGCCTAAGGTTCCCTCAATCTGATAGCTAACAAAGATGATCGAGTTCCGCTCATTGTGCGTGAGATTCTGAAAGTAATCTATTACTGGGCCACCTTCAAGCATACCTGAGGTTGCCATTATTATGCATGGTCCGCCCTCCATCACCTCGCTCCGCGCGCTCGGATGCTCAACTATAGTGAAGTACTCAGATTCAAACGGATTAATCCCCTCGTTTATTATTTTATTACGTACTTCTCTGGAAAGATACTCTGGGTAGGCCATGTGTATGGCAGTGGATTCTGAGATCATGCCCTCGATGAAGACTGGCACCTCTTTAAGCTCTCCGCGTCTCATATATTCATCTATCACGAGCATTATCTCTTGCGCTCTACCGACCGCCGGGACGGGAATTATCGCCTTTCCACCTCTCTCAAAAGTCTGATTAAGTATTGATACAAGGTTCTTCTCAGCTTCTATCCTAGAAGGCATTATGTCGGTGGGAGCTGCATATGTACTCTCAGATATAACCGTCTCTACTCTGGGAAACTCTGTGTCTGAAGACTCGAGAAGCATCGTTTTTCCATACTTAAAGTCTCCAGTATAGACTATGTTATGATAACCATCACCAATATGGAGATGTATTATTGATGAGCCTAAAATATGGCCAGCATTGTGAAGCGTCAATCTGACATCTGGTGCTATATCCGTGACAACACCATAACGTAGTGGGATAACGTGAAGTACAGCCTCTCTAACATCCTTCTGATCATATGGTAGTGGAAGACCCTGCTTAGATAATACATCTAGATAATCCAGCTGTAGTAGAGTCATAAGGCTTACGCATGGAAAGGAGCAGTAGACTGGCCCATCATAACCATACTTGAACAAGTATGGTAAGAAACCACAGTGATCTAAGTGGGCATGGCTTATTACGATGGCATCCAGAGACTCTATATCAAATTGTAGCGCATCAAATCTTGGAAAACTCTCGAAAGGTTTTAACGAGCCTGGATTTATTCCGCAGTCCAGGAGTATCTGGCTCTCCCTTGTCTGTATAAGAATAGTTGAACGCCCCACTTCCCTAGCTGCTCCGAGCATAGTTATCCTTACATCGCCAACCTCATATAAGAGTGGCCTAAAGATCCTCTCACCAACATTTCTTAGGATCCTCTCCCTCTCCTTGCTGCTAGTGTAGAGTGTATGTTGTATATGCGTTATTATTTTTGAAGGTTTAGGTGGGCTTCTTATGACTCTTGGTCTCCATTTCGTTCTAATAACTATTTCTTGAAGTGTTACCCCATTTTTCCCTATAACAAACCCAGGCTTTTTGGCTTCAATTATTACCTCTCCAAGAGGTGGATCAAAGACTATATTTGTTATCTCAGCATCCTCTGGAACCACCTTATATATTATTCTTTCAGTCTCCTTCTCCGGAAGCCTCACAGAGGGATCTGAACGTAGGACTATTCTCTTCTTAATTGTGGCAACTATCTTCGTGATTATATGCTCTTGTTCTATTAAGATCTCTGGTCTCTTCGTATAGATGGCTAATGTTGGTCCCTCAAATTCTATACGAGTTATTTCTGCCTCTTTTGGAATATGCTCCAGTATTATCTGCCTAATTTCAGCCTTATTTCTCTCAATTGACGGCAATTATTAAATCTCCTCCATCTTAGGGGCAGCTTTCATCTTCTTATCCTTAAGGTTTGAACAACCTTCATTGAAGAAATAATTTCTAGTTTATTCATTCAAAGCGTTCTCTTCTACTTAAACATTTTTGTTGCGAGTATATATTAATATTATGACAAGGATAATTGCTAAGACTAAGGTTCGTTTAAATTAACTTGCTTAGAAAAACCTTTATAATATTCAAGTATCGAGATAATATCTGGCATTCTCCTGTTCAAGGGTTGAATAAATATTGAGCAGGATAATTCATAGGATGCAGCTACCTAGAGAAGTAATTGTTGGTAGGGGGAGCATAAATTTTATTGGTTCAATATGTAAGAAACTGGGATTTTATAAAAGTGCATTATTGGTTACTGGTGGGTTAACCTTCAATGTGGCTGGCAAAATAGTTAAAGAGACTCTTGAAAGCGAGGGATTTACGGTTAAAGAGCATATAGTGTCCTCAAACTCGCCGACCACTTATGACGTTGAGGCCTGCAATGAGAAGATAAGGAAATTTAAGCCAGAGGTGGTTTTTGGCGTTGGTGGGGGAACAAAAATAGATATTGCGAAATTAAGTTCCGCATCTCAAGGCGTTCCATTTATAAGCATTCCAACAACGGCTTCTCATGATGGACTCTCAAGCCCTTTTGCCTCCATTAAAGGGTTAGAGAAACCATATTCTGTTATGGCTCAATCTCCAATAGCCATTGTGGCCGACACGGAAATTATAGGTAGTGCACCATATCGGTTCATTGCAAGTGGCTGTGGAGACATTATAGCGAAGATAACATCTGTAAGGGACTGGAAGCTCGCTCATGAAAGGAAGAATGAATATTATGCGCAGTATACCGCGAGCATGTCCCTAATGAGCGCCCAACATCTTATCGAAAACTCCCACTTGATTAAACCTGGCTCCGAGGAGGGTTTAAGGGTGCTTCTTGAATCTCTCATAAGCTGTGGTATAGCCATGGCTATAGCTGGGAGCAGTAGGCCATGCAGCGGCTCTGAGCACCTCTTCAGCCACGCATTGGATCTGATAGCACCTAAACCAGCCCTCCATGGAGAACAGTGTGGAATTGGGACAATAATGATGGCCTATTTACATGGGACAGATTGGGAGATGATAAAAAATACTCTGAGGAGGGTCGGTGCCCCCACTACCGCTAAAGAGATACATATAGAGCCAAAGTGTGTGGTTAAGGCGCTTGTAATCGCCCCAAAGATTCGCCCAGAGAGGTATACTATACTACATGAGAGGCCATTAACTTATGAGGGTGCTCTCGCCTTATCTAAGGAGACTGGAGTAATTGAGTAAACGCTTTTGGTGCTCTTAAGATGGAAAAGAAAAACATGAAGACTATAGTTACTATGCTAAGTATAAGCCAATCTAGAGTTGGTGAAATATTCATTTATAGGGGTCCTGGGCAAAGGTGCTACGATTGTAAATACTTTAAGGTTTGCACGGGAAACCTTAGTCAGGGGCGGATATATAAGGTTGTCAATGTGAGGAACAGAATATTCAAATGTGAGACTTATGAGATTGAAATGTGTGTTGTTGATGTCATTGAGGCTGAAATAGATGCAGTAGTACCGTCGAAGCAGGCTATTGAAGGTGTAATATCAACATTCTATCCACTAAGGTGCGATGATGAGTGTGAGAATCATAGATTATGTTCGCCGGATGGATTGATGGAAAATGATCGGTGTGAAGTTGTTAAGGTTTATGGAGACTCAGCTGCCCTAGGGGGCTGCAGTTGACGAGGGTGCTTCTGAGGAGGATTCCCTCCTCATGAAGACCTCAATAAAGCGTACATTCTTCTTCTCTGGAAAGAACTTCTGTATGTCTAGGAAGATGCCCCTTTTGATTGCCTGTATGCCCTCAATATAAAATGCTTCTTCGGGAACATTTATTGTGACAGTATCCTCCCCTATCTCCAGCCCAAATTTCCCTATATCGACCTGCGGGATCCTGCGATGTATAAGCGCCCTAATCTTCTCCTCAATGGTTTTAAGCTCCTTTCTAACGCTAACTTCATAAATGAGAGTCTTTCCTGCTAATGGAGGATTGAAATCTAGTTGAACTCTACCGCCACTTATAGCGCGGACAGTCGCTATCTTACCATCAATCTCAACCCTCATTCCCACTTTAGGCGATATTCCCTGCGCTGTAAATCTCCTCAAGGGATACATCTTAACCTTCTCAGGATCTCTGTTCCCAAACCCCTTCTCTGGTGGCACCTCTATTCTCGCCGTCTGCCCAACCTCAAGGTTCTGGATTGCCTCCTCTAAAGCCTTCAGGATCCAGCCTTCTCCTAGGACAATAAACTTAGGCTCGTATATCGCACCCTCTTGGTAGATACCCTCCTTCTTAGAGAACTCCTCAATAGTGGTATCAAAGACCTCCCCGGTTTCAGCGATCCTAGCAACATAATCTATTAATATGAAATCTCCCTTCTTGAATGGCAAGCAGACGCACCCGGCAAAGGAAATAACAAAGTCTATAATATAAGTTTTAATACTATTAGGTCTCTTCCCGCTTTAACTCAATATTTACCTCATTGCCCCTAATGGTGACTAAAGCGTAGTTACCCTGTTTAGCTGGTCCTAGGTTAATTATAATTGTGTTACCTATGTGGTCCATCCCCCTAGCTTCATGTATGTGTCCGCAGAGAACTAATAGCGGTTTATTCTCCTCAACAAATTTTCTTACACTGACGCTTCCAGCATGTACTCCAATGAAGGTTCTATCCAGCTTAGTGTTTTTTGGGGGTTGGTGGGACACGAATACCATGCCCAACCTCTGCGTCAGACTGCGGATATCATCCACGCACCTGCGAAGAATCTCCGCTATTTCCTCTTCGCTCATCTCAAAGAACGTATTGAAGGGAGTTATCGTGCTACCACCTAAACCAACAAAGACCAGGTCGCCATACACGTAAGTTCCTCCATGAATGCAGGTTAAGCCCTCGAGCTTAAAGTCTATTAGAGATGGTGGATCACAGTTCCCTGGAACAAAGATTATAGGTATGCCGCTCTCGGATAATATTGTAAGCAGTTTTCTCGCCTGCTCAACTGTGCCGAAGTTTGTTATGTCTCCACATATAACCGCTAAATCCACATTATATTTCCTCGCATTTCTGGTGAAGGATTCGAAAGCCCACCTGGAGCCGTGGAAGTCTGTTCCAGCAATAATCGTTATGCCCCTCTTTTCTCCGCTCAAGGCTAATTCACCAGGCTAAGATTCCCATAGGTGGAGGGGCAAGCTGTACTCAGCCCTATCCTTGGCATTTTTTCCATCTTCTCCCAGGCGGTCTTGGCGAAGGCTGCAGCTTTTCTCGGATACTCCTCAACATCTATCTCGACAATTACGGGGAAAGGTGTCGGCACAGCAAGCCCCCAAAGAATGGTCTCATGATCCGCCAACCTAGGCAAGTAGTCCTTAAGTCTCTCTGAACCATATTCAGTATATTCTATTATTGCGTTCTGGTCATTTCCGCTCCTAAGCCTAAAGCATGCAACAGTATTACACTGTGAGATGCAGCTCTTGAGGACATATGCTGGTCTCTGAGTCATTATCACCAAGTCAATATTGTATCCGCCAGCTTGACTTATCGTCTCGATCATGGATGCCTTAGCCTCCGACTGGGCGCTTGAATCTTTTATCTCGACGCCTTTCTCTGGGGCAAAGTACTGAGTCTCCTCAATAATTATTATGCATGCGAAGCCCCCATAGTCCTTTCGCCTCATAGCATACTCCCTAACCTGGTCTAGAATGTAGCTTGCGGTTCTATGCTGGGCCTCGATATCTGCATCCGCTGAGAAATCAATTACTAGGGCATAGCTCTTCAGCAGTTCCTCTATAATATCAATTGGCTCACTCCGCTTATCTAGGAAGCCACCTCTATTCTCCATGAACCACGTGATACTATTTTGAAAACTTTCATTATACCGCCCCATCAACGTAATGCCATTAATGCTCACAATATACTTCCTCCTAGTATGAGCTTAAAATGGTTTTTGTGGGTTTAGGAAAGCGAAGAAGGCTTTAATGGCCTCAATATCCATGTTGTCTTTTGCGATCTTCTCTAGAACTCTTCCCTCGATCTCTGAGACGAACTCCTCAGTGAATTTTGAGGAGATGTTAACTAGGCTGTCTACTAGGTCTATGGCTAGTGGGAGGTTCGTCGCCTCATTGAAGAGACCATCCTCAGATAATACGTCCCTTAAGTCTATCGTGCTAGGATACTCAAGCTCACAGGGCGGAATACCACTACGGAATCTAACCTGCGCCCTCTTCATGCGCTCAAACCCATCTCTCGCCAGACCTAGGTCTTCGAAGGGAAAGTATATTCCCCTTTCAGCTTCCTTTATAAAAGCGCTCTTCATTAAGGGATCTTGGATTAGCTCGTTGAGGGCGATTGTCTTTAATGATGCGAGGTAGGCGACTCTAGTATATACCGCTGGGTGGGATTCTCCAATAATATCACTATATTCAAAGAAGGTTCTTTCTGGCATTATTAGTGAGAAAATGTGTTTATCAAGTATGTTTATGAAGTCGCTGTGAGCGCTTTGAAGAAGCATCCAACCTCCGAGAACTCTAGAACGACTCCTCTTCACAACGCCCAGAACTTTCCCGCTATCCCTTAACTCCTCCGTTAAATTAAATATATCCTCAAGGATTTCCATCTCCCGCCTCGCTAAGCGACCACTCTTCTTAATCCTCAGAGCTGGAAATATGAAGCTATAGAAGCTTCCGTCAATAAAGATGAGGTCGCATTTTTTTATAGATTCTTTAGCGATTTTCCTCTCATGCTGGATTGTAATCAAATCAAATAAGTATTTGCTATCCTCTCTGGAGAGGGCTTGTCTACACCTGAATACCCCGGGCTCAAGCCTCTCCCTCCTCTTAGAACCCCTCAAATACACTACTCCAGTAGCATATACACCATATTTTAAGCCGAGTCTCTCGCTGAGCTTCGGTGACCTTGAGCTATCGACAGCAGCAATAGTAGATCTTTTGTTCTGCTCTGGAAAGGGGCGGATATACTGAAGAATCGTAGCCCTAAGTCTCTTAAGGCTTTCATCAATTCTTTTTATCACTTCGGATAGCTCATCCGCCTCCCTAGCCGCTAACTCAAAGAAGCCGTGCTGTAGGTCTATTGGCAACTTAATCCACTCGGGAATCTCGCCCAACATCTCGCCCATCTGGCTTACCACCTCAGCTGGTTGGAGGGGTATATGTGATCAGTAGTGGTACGGGAGATGGATTCATGGCTCCCGCAAAATAAAATCTTCCGGGCTTAAGCTGTAGTAGGTGGCTTGTTGATATTCCGTAGGGTGATAGCCACTCTGATGCACCACCCTCACCGCTCGCATCAAGCGGGTGTATTCTACCAAAGAAGTGTGTATTAAGGTTCCTTCTGACGGCTGCGTTCACGCCTATCTCACCCTTTATTCCCTGAGATATGAGTGTTAGGTTCAGCATCCTCTTCCTGCCGAGCGCAGCCAAATTCTTTATCATCTCACAGGTCTCGGCCTGTATTCCACGAGCATCCCATGGAGCATACTGCGGCGCCTCATCTATTATGAGGGCTATGCCGAGGTTCTTACCAGACTCCATTAGACTGTAGAGGTATTTTGATAGTGATAGGAAGAAGCCCAGCTTAGCCTCGGTCAGCGCCCCACCCATATCGATGGCGAGTATGCCCTTTCGCTCCAGCTCCGCGATAAGGTCTTCTATGGTTAGGATGCCCATAACTGGCTGTAGGTCTGAGGGCTTGAGTCTCCTAAACACCCTCCTCAACGCCCTCTGGGCGGCTGCCCTCGAGGTCCTATGTTCTATTCCCGCCACGGCATCCTCAACGAACTTCTTCAGCTCCTTGTATAAGTGCTCGGATGGATTATCTGAGCTACTAAAGACTTCCTTAACCCTCGCATGCCACCCATCCACGAACTCATCGAAGAAATCTCTGATGTTATCGTTCCTAGCGAAGTTGAATGTTTTGTTGGTGAAGTAGCTCATTATTGATTCCTCGTCCAGCGCTATCTCCGATAACCTGATAACCTCACTCCCACTTAGTAGGGGCACATAATCGCTCCCACTCCAATCGAGTATAAGCACTTTGTAGCCAACTCGCCTATATAGTGGAACTAGGATGTACCTCGTGAACCATGATTTTCCACAGCCCGTGCTCCCATATACGCCAACATGATATGAAATAAAATTCTTGTCAAATGGGACCCTCCAGTTTGGGCGACCCTCTATATATGCATCAGACCACACTACATCGCGGCCCCTAGCAATGTATTCTAGCGGCCTATCACCCTCCTCAAGTAAATATACTGGTGACCTAGGCTGGATTATCGCCCTATTAGGCTCTATGCCCTCATTGGTTATAGTGCCTATAGGCTCTATGGCGAAGGAATATACTTCCCTAGCCCCGGACGGCTCGCCCCCATGTCTTATATAGGCGACATCAGGCCTATATGAGGTGTAGCTCAGAAACTCGTTCTTTCCAAGCCCCTCCCTTAGGACGCCAAGTATCTCATTTATTGGGCTGTTCTCACTGCCATTCTTGATTAGGACTAGATCCTCGGCTACAACATGATTCTCCATACCCTTAAGTAATATTAGTCTGGCCCTAGTCTCAGTAGCTCCATCCGCAACTCTACCAATGAACCTCAATAACCCCACCAACACATTTTTGAATTTCATTAGAACTATTCTCACGTGGAATATATTAAGCGTTGACGCGCTATTCTATGCTCGGTGAGAGCAATATTATCCATGTTTTAAGCTCTCCCTGCATGATCCACCTGCTACCGATAACTTTATAGCAAAGCTCCCCAGCGATTTTCTCGATCAGATCCCTATGTATTGTGAGTAAGCAAACCCTTGAGTCCTCGCTTAAGAAGCGTCTAAGGGATCTAAGAAAATCTGTGTAGATCGCTGGGATCACCTTAAGTCTACCGCTCCTGATTCCAAAGGGGAGGTTTGAGACAACTCTATCAGTCCTCCAGCCCTCGGGTAGAACAATCTCAAGCCTCCTCGCATCCCCAATGATGAACTTTACCTTATCCTTGACGCCAGCGGCCTCGGCATTCATCCGAGCGCCCTCAATGCTCTTAGGGCTTATATCAATGCCAATTAACTCGAGGTTATTCCATGCCTGAGCAGCCTCAATTATTATTGTCCCGCCACCACAGAATGGGTCTAAAATCCTATCCCCAGACCTTACTCCAGCTATCCTTAGCATAGCATAAGCTATCACCGGATTTAGTGCCGAATAATGCTGGAAGACCCTCGGATGGCGTATTCTAAGGGATGTCCTAGTCTTCTGTATGCCAACAATGCATAGATTGTGGGCGACGTCAACCCTAACAATGGTCTCGGGTTTTCTGAGGTCTACTTTGCGGCCATATTTATCCACAAGTGCCTGGCCAGCAACCCTCTGAACGTCAATGCTCGTGTAATCGTGTGATCCAACCCTCTCACACGTAACCCTGAAGGTTGAGCCGAGCGGTATGTCAAGATTGAGAACCCCATTATAAATTTGGTCTAAACCACTTCTATCACCCTTAACACCAAATGTTCCTATCAGCTCTATGATATGCTCAATGCTCCTAAGCATGAATACCCTATTATGTTGGTTTGTCGGAACCCTTAATAGAACTCTACCGCCGACGCCACCAAACCTCAGCTCAGCGCCCAAAATATCTATCTTCTCACGAGCCTCCTCTAAAACAATATCCTCTAAACCTGGTATAGTGGTAACCATAAAGTCAACTACATTATTGGGTGGAGGACCACGAGGAGGAGCAGCGCCCACATCAAGCCAGCCAGACATAACCCATAATCTAAGGGGAGAGAACAAACATAAACTTAAATTAAGTTATGTGGAGTTTCTCGTAAGTAATCAATGTGTTGAGATCGTATGGAGGGGAGAGGGTATCATACCTTACTGAATTTTTAACGAAAACTATTGTTTAACCACATTGTTTTCCGCAGACTTCCTAGGAAGTGAAATCTATAATGAGAGAAAGTGTTAATAAAACTAAAAAGATGTTTTGAGAAGGGAAAAGCTTCTGACTGAGCCTTAAATTTGAAACGGCAACATGGTAGATAGGGCGCTCGGTTTAAAGTGGCATTATCTAGCTGGAAATCTCAACTTTGACCCCCGCCCCAGCAAGCTATAATACCTAGGCTACTATGCCCACTGCTCATTCACTATAATAAGCGCAGTAGTCTGCTAGATAATAGATGGAGTAATCTATTGGCTCGGAAAGAGAAGAGAGCTGTAGGATGCGCTTCCCTTAGATTTATCCTCCTTTTCACCAAAATCCTTTTGCTTGAATAGAAATTCTTTTATAGTAAATCTCCTCATAGAGGAGAACTAGGAGCAAAAGGGAGGTAAAATTTGAAAGTCAACTACGTTGGTATTATTGGAGGCATACTAGCATTCATCAGTTTAATATTGCCATGGTGGACATTAACTTTATCGGGAATCTCGATGGGAATTCCCGTATCAGTGGATGTTTTAATATATCCATATGGAGGCACTGTTTCGTTTATGGGATCTACGATTAGTGTACCGATGAGCACATGGTTTGGTTCATCCGCCCTTGCACTTATCGTGATAGGAGGCATTCTAGGAATAATTGGCAGCATAATACCGGCAAAGAGAAAGACGTTGATTGCCGGAGGAGTTCTTGCCTTAATTTCAATAATTATATTTGCGGCAGGGTTACAAATCCAGCTCTCAGCCTTAGGGGGTGCATCAATCCCGATACCAGATGGACTAAGTATTACTATGCCTGCGATAGGTTTATTTGGCAGCGGTGCTATTGAGATAATGGGCGTCTCACTGAACTATACATGTTATTTATCATTTGGATTCTGGATTGCCTTAATTGCTTCAATCCTAATGCTCGCCGCTACCAAGAAAGCTGAAGTTATTCCTCCACCACCAACACCAGTCACGGCCCCAGTACCGCCACCACCATAACCCAACCCTCATCAGCACTCACTTCACTCACTTTTTACAATTAAAAAAGATATATAGGTGAAAGAAAAGCGGGCATCTTATCACATTTCAACATATTTAACCGAGTTTTATTTGAGTTTAAAGGAGATCCTCAGTAAGGAATTTGTGGTTTATGCATGATATTATGGAAATGCTTTTAAGTCCTTTCGATCTACTTTAAGTAAAAAGTGGAGGATATCTTTTAATGCTCCCATTAGAGGGATATCGAGTCTTAGATTTTACATGGGCACTCGCCGGACCATTTTGCACTAAACTGTTAAGTGACTTAGGGATGGAGGTAATAAAGGTCGAGAGGCATCCTGGAGGCGACATGACCCGATACCTCTTCTTCTGTGTTGAGAGGGAGGGTAGGAGTCTATCTTCCTACTACTTAAACTTAAACCGAGGTAAGAAAAGCGTTTGCATAAACCTGAGAAAGGATGAGGGCAAAGAGATCGCCTATAAATTGGTTAAAAAATGTGATGTTCTAGTTGAGAACTTTCAACCTGGGGTAATGAAAAAATTTGGCCTAGATTACGAAACTGTAAGAAAAATAAATCCTAAGATCATTTACTGCTCAATATCATGCTTCGGCCAGTATGGACCGTATTCCCTCTTTCCTGGATATGATCTAATAGCTCAAACGCTTTCGGGCTATATATGGGGGCAAGCTGATTTCTCTATTGCAACAACCAGCATTGGAGATACATTTACTGGTGTCCATGCAGCTTTTGCTATAGTGGCGGCACTATTGAAAAGGGAGAGGACTGGTGAGGGAGAATACATCGATATATCCATGAGTGATTGTCTCCTCCATTCACATGAAAATATCCTAGCCGCCCTACTTTTCATAAAATCTTTTGCTGAAAGAGAGGGAAAATCCGTGAAAGAGAAAATTAATGAGCTATATGGAGAACATCTTCCAGAGGAAATGCTCAAAATGGGACCTCAACATCCAGCTTATGGAGGATACGGAGCATATAAGTGTAAAGATGGTTATATAAGTATAGCAATGGTAACGGAGCAGCAATGGGAGAGACTACTTAATATTATGAAGCCGGAGCTGCCTGAACTTATGTATAAAGACTTAAAAGAGATCAAATACTTTGGAGCTATAGGTTTAAATCGCATTAGATTTGCTAAAAAAATTAACGAATCTATTGAATATTGGACGTCGAAGCATACGTGTGCGGAGATTGAAGAAATGCTAAGGAGACCTGATGTTGATGTTCCATGCTTTAAAGTTCCAACTTTCTTCGAGATTCTTGAGAATGAACATTATAAGGCTAGAGAGATGTTCGTCGAAATTGAGCAGCCACACTTTGGAAAGGTAAAAGTATTTGGTTGTCCAATCAAGCTGGCTTCAGCGAAAACTGGAGCCTTTAAACCATCTCCCTCCCTAGGCGAGCATAATGAGGAGATACTGAAGTGGCTTGGCTATTCCAGCGATGAAATATATATACTTTATGAGAATAATGTTATCCTTAAAAAGGCTTGATTTATAGATATGAGAGACCGCTGCCGTAGATCTTGGAACTATAAGTAGTTAATAGCATGATTCTTAAAGAGAAACAACACAACCATCGTAATAGGATGTAAAAGGCTCCTTATGTCAAAATTAGCCTTAAATAATCATTTATTTCCATAATTAGTGACCCTTACTTTTGGCCCTTATTGATTCCTGAAACTTATTTATATCATCTCTGATTTAGGTAATTTTTTCTTTTTTTCACCTTGTCCTTTTATGTTTATCATTTTGTTGTTTTGGTTTTTGGAGGTGGGCTGGTTGCATCATCACCATTATAGGTTTGGGTCCTTTTGACTCTGATTTTTGGACACCGGAAGGATGGGATTTCGGACTGGTGGATGTAAATGGGTTTGACAGAATAATTCTAGCTTTGAGGATACCGCGAGACTTTAAAGCGGAGTTTAAGGGAGAGGTCAAATAAGAATTAGGTTTCCAAGAAGACTTGAAGACCTCGCGAGATAATTCCACCCCGTAAAGTCTTAAGTCCTATACCGAAAAATTAAAATTCGTTAAAATGGAATTAATTTTTGGTGATATTTTGCCAACCTATGTTCTTCTGTCCGAGCTTACAGCGGAGGGTAGAAAGACAATTAAAGAGAGGCCTGAAAGGATTAAAGAAGTTAACAAGGAAATAGAGGCTTTTGGCGCCAAGGTCGTCCATCAATGGGCAGTTTTGGGACCTTATGACTTCGTTAATATTGTAGAGGCGCCAGATAATGAGACAGTTGCCAGAATATCGGTGGAGCTTGGTTCTCGTGGAACAGTAAAGATAACGAGTCTGCCCGCCATACCAATAGACTCCTTCATTTCAATGTTAAAAAAGAAATAACTATCTTCTCTATTTTTCATGTTACCGTAAGTATTCATCTTCGCATGTAAATAGTCTATAAGGCAGTATTCACGGCACCTATACATTTTAGCTATTAGACTTTCACATGTTTTCCCCAATTCTTTTTTAGGGCGCATTTTATGCAAACATGCTTGCTTGGAAGTTTAAGGTCTCTAAACATTCTGTCGCTTTCTTCAACAGCCATGCCGCAGACCGAGCAAACACGCCCTTCTTGACCGCTATTACATCAACTCAGACAAGAACCAATCGCAAAATCTTGTCCATTCAAGGCATTTTTAAAGGCTTAAGCTGCAAAACAAAATTTACCGTTTCCTTGAAGGTCAAATAAACCGTTTTTCTCAAACAGAATTGGGAAATGGGGGAAACCTTGGGGGTATTAGCCCCCGGTTTGGTGCGGCCGCCGGGATTTGAACCCGGGTTACCGGCGTGGCAGGCCGATGTCCTAGACCAGGCTAGACGACGGCCGCACATTAAACCAAGATGATTATTAACTAGGTTTTATATAGGTTTTCTTATGGAGCTGGCATAATATTTTAAGTTTCTTTGTTGTTTTGTATGAATTGGGGATGTGCTTGTCTGGGGGTGAGTGGGAAAGGCTTATTGAGGGTTTAATTGCCTCCGGTATACTTAGGTCTCCTAGGGTTATTAGGGCTATGAGACATGTACCCCGGGGCCTATTCCTCCTAGAGAGTCAGAAGCCTTACGCAGCTATTGATACTCCGCTACCAATAGGTTATGGGCAGACGGTCTCTGCGCCACAGGGCTAATTGTTGCGATTAGCCCGGCGAGACATGGTATCTATAATGAATGAAGCCCTTGAGCTAGAGGTTGGGCATAAGGTTCTTGAGGTTGGCTCTGGCTCCGGCTGGCATGCCTCAACTATAGCGGAGATAGTTGCTCCGAGTGATGTGCTGAGGGAGAGGTGGGGTCGCGTATATACTGTAGAGATTATACCGGAGCTAGCTGAGTTCGCTAAGAGGAATATTGAGGAGGCTGGTTACGGCGATAGGGTTACTGTTATATGCGGTGATGGATCTATGGGTTATCCAGATGAAGCGCCCTATGATAGGATACTTGTAACTGCGGCAGCACCAGATATACCAGCCCCATTAAAGGAACAGCTTAAGCCCGGGGGGATAATGGTTATACCAGTTGGGGACATTGGCTTCTCTCAGACACTAATACGCATCAGAAAATTAGAGGATAGCAGGATCATTGAGGAAGACTTGGGCGGTGTAGCCTTTGTGCCACTCGTCGGCAAGTATGGGCATAAAATTAGGCGCGGTTGGCCCTCCCAATAAACTTTCCTTCTAGAAAAATTAATATATAAATTAACATTGTTTTCGGAAAACCCTATTTGACTAAAAACGAGCAGCGCTTATTAGCTTAAGCATCACTTGGAAGCGAAGCTTGCATGGATGTCAGATCCACATATCCTATAATTAGTGGATTCTTATCAGCAATAAAAATTGCAAAGTAAATCTGGATATAATAATTGATTCTGGGGATTAAGAAAATCTATGTGGTTAAAAAGCAGTGACATATTATAGTTATAAAACAATGGAAAGTTATATTTTCCCATTCTGGTAAAAACTATAGTGTAGAGTAAGGGGCTGAAGATTTGCCCGAAGAAATATGGTTTTATTTAACTATTATATTAGGAGTTACCACGGTAGCCTCAGTGGTGCTCTTTCTCATTGAGCGGGAGAGGAGAAGGTATCCGGAAGTGAAGCAAATGGGGGGCACTATAACAACCGAGAGACTTTCATTAACCAGCAGATCCTTCCCCGAAGAAGTTGTTAGGGAAGTAAAGGATAGATTGAGAGTGCTGGATTTAGAGAGGGAAATTCTAAGCTATGCTATAAGGAGACTTTATGAAGCTCAAGCTGAGGGGAAGATAACTCCTGAGGAGAGGGATGCATTAACAAAAAAGTATAGGGATGATTTAGAGAGGGTTAAGGAGGAGATAGCCCGCGGTGAGACAATAATGGCCCTCAATGATCTAGAGAGAGTGCGTGATGAATTCATTAAAATGTTCTCTGAGAGACTCGAGATAATTGATAAAAGGATTGAGGAGCTAAAGGCCATAGTCAGCCCAAAGCTGACGGAGCAAGTTGCTAAACCATTAAGCGAGGGAGCTAAGGTAGAAGATATTGAGAAGCAGATGTCTATTCAGGAAGAAATAGTTGAGAAGCAGCCTATACAGAGGAGGCGAAAGGAAAGCGTTAAACCAAAGGCTGCTGAGGGTGGGGTTAAGGAGGAGGCTGGTGAAGGTGATGAGGCTGATAAAAGCATCGAGAAGATAGTGACTGAGATAGAGAAAGTTCTTAGTAAGTTAAGTCAGATAGAGGCTGAGGAGTAATATGAATTGGTTAGAAGAGGCAAAAAGGAGGGCTGCATTAGAGGCGGTCAAATGTATTAGAGATGGCTTTATAATAGGTCTCGGCTCCGGATCCACAGCTGCCTATGCCATAGAGGAAATTGGGTGCAAGATTAGGGAGGAGAACCTGCACATCCTGGGAATACCAACATCCTATCAATCATTCTTACTAGCAGTTAAACTTGGCATACCTATAACAACTCTACATGAGCATCCAATAATAGATCTAACGATCGACGGTGCCGACCAGATAGACCCTAACTTAAACCTGATAAAGGGTATGGGTGGGGCTCTAACAAGGGAGAAAATAGTTGCTGCCTCATCTAAGCGGTTAATAATTGTCGCTGATGAGAGAAAAATGGTTGATAAGCTTGGTAGAAACCAGCTCGTGCCAATTGAAGTACTGCCGTTTGCGGAACCACTTGTATCTAGGAGGATAATGGAGAGTGGTGGAAAACCAACCTTAAGGGAGGTGAAGAAGGGCATACCATACATAACTGACAATGGAAATTTCATATTGGACGTAGACTTTGGGGTTATAGAGGACCCACATGAACTAGACAAGAAGCTTAAGATGATTCCAGGGGTTGTTGAAACAGGCTTGTTTTTGAATATGGCGCACACGGCATACATAGGTACTAATACGGGAGTAAGGAAAATAAACAGGAAATAAAATTAACTTATTAAGGAGCCGTTTTATTTAAGTATAAGATCACGAGATATTTTTGCTAATGGGGGTGCGTTAAACTCGGCAAGGTTTTAGTTACAGCTGCCTGGCCGTATATTAACCATATACCTCATCTAGGAAATCTATTACCTATACTCTCAGCTGATGTTGTCGCCCGTTACTATAGACTTAAGGGTGAGGAAGTTTTATTTGTAAGTGGCTCGGATGAACATGGTACCCCAATAGAAGTTGAGGCAATAAGACAGAACATATCGCCGAAAGAGCTAACTGATAAGAGCCATAAGATTATTTCACATCTTTTTGAGAGGTGGGTAATATCTTTCGACAATTACAGCAGGACTGAAAGTGAGGTTCATAGCGAATTTGTTAGGAAAATTATGCTTAAGATAGAGGAAAATGGCTACATATTTACAAGAGAAGATGAACTGCCATATTGCGAGAAGTGCCAGCGCTTTTTACCAGACAGATTCATCGAAGGAGTATGCCCATATTGCGGATATGAACGCGCTAGGGGAGATCAATGTGAACAGTGCGGGCGCCTCCTAGAGCCAATTAGACTGGTTGAGCCTAAATGCGCTGTATGCGGGGGGAAGCCTACAAAAAGAATATCAAAGCATTGGTACTTCGACATGCCAAAGTTCACAGACAAATTATTAATATATATAGAGGGGAACAAGAGGCTCCCGGATAACGCCAGAAACTTTAGCCTAAACCTTCTTAAGGAAGGGTTAAAGCCTAGACCAATAACTAGAGATAACAAATGGGGTATAGCAGCTCCATTTAAGGGCGCTGAAGACAAGACGATATATGTCTGGTTTGAGGCTGTTTTAGGCTACATATCCGCAACAATAGAGTATTTTAAAAAGTGTGGCAATGGTGATAAATGGCGTGAATATTGGTTCGATAAAAATACAAAAACTCTCTACTTCATAGGGAAGGATAATATACCTTTCCATACGCTGATTCTGCCAGCCTTATTAATGGCTACACATGAGGATTATAACCTACCATGGAACATCTGTACAAACGAGTGGCTCATCTTCGCTGGCCAGAAATCCTCAAAGAGCAGGAGGGTGGGTGTGTGGATAGATGAAGCCCTAGAAATGTTCCCAGTAGATTATTGGAGGTATACCTTGATAGCGATAAGGCCTGAGACAAAGGACTCCGACTTCACATGGAAGACTTTTATTGAGAAAGTAAATGCGGACCTAAATGATACCCTAGGAAACTTCATACATAGAACGATTAAGTTTATAAACGCATACTTTAATAGCGAGGTTCCAGCCCCAGCAGATCTAAACAGTTTAGATGAGAATATCCTAGCCGCAATTAAAGAGAAAATTATTATTATCGACAAATTACTTGAGAATTGTCAGCTCCAGGCTGCGCTGCGAGAAGCTATTGAGCTGAGCCGTATTGGGAATAGATATCTAAATGAGAAGAGGCCATGGGATGAGGTGAAGTCTAATCCGCAAATGGCTGCGAATACTATCTATGTCTCAGCCCAGATAGTTAAGGCCCTCTCAGTCATATTAGAGCCATTTATGCCAATAACTGCACGCAAGCTCCGTAAGATGCTGAATCTACCGGAGAAGGTTTCTTGGGATGACGCATATGTTCCGCTTCCCCCAGGACATAAAGTTAAGGGGGCTGAACCGCTCTTCACAAAGATAAGCGCCTCTGAGAGTGACATGCAAAACATGCTTGAGAGGATCAGGGAGAGGGCCGAGGAAGTATCATACGAGGATTTCTCAAAAATAGATATCCGCGTTGGAAGGATTGTCGAGGCTGAGATTGTACCCGGCTCAAAGAACCTCTTAAAGCTGTCTATTGATGTCGGCGGCGCACTTAAAACGGCTTTAGCTGGGATAGCGAAATATTATAGGCCAGAGGACCTCAGGGGCAAATATGTTGCCGTGGTAGTTAATCTAAAGCCTAAGAAGGTGTTCGGCATAGAGTCAGAAGCTATGATATTAGCGGCTGAGGATGAGGATAAAGTAGTCATTATAGGACCGGAAGCTCCAATAAAAACTGGAAGTAAAGTAAGATAGTGATTTAAATTGCCACTTAAAATCGATTTACATGTTCATACACGTTATTCCGGGGATAGCAATATATCGCTAGAGGACATCTTGGTTGAAATTGGAAGAAAGCGCCTAGATGGAGCTGCTATAACAGATCACGACAATATAGAAGGAGCTTTAGCAATCTGTAAGCTTATTTTAGAGATGGACCCCGAATACCAACCAATAATTATACCGGGTATAGAGGTCTCCACAAAAAAAGGTCATATAATAGCCTTAAATGTAAAGGAGACTATTCCGAGAGGGTTAAGTGTAAAGGAGACTATTGATAGGATCCATGAAGTGGGCGGGATAGCTATAGCGGCTCACCCACAGACCTTCTTTAAAGATGGAATAGGCTTATCTCCAAAAATTCTATCGCTGGGCTTAGATGCGATAGAGGTAATAAATTCGTCTCTCTTCCCATTTAAGCCAATGGTTAAAGCATGTAAGGAGTTTGCAGAACGTTACGGTTTGCCGCAGACTGCTGGGAGCGATTCACATATAAGGGAGACCATTGGTTTATCATATACTCTAATAGATGTTGAAGAAAAGAATATAGATTCTATTATCAAGTCAATAAAGAGAGGATTAACAACGCCAATTGGTACGGGGATACCATTTGTACTTAGAATAAAGAGTATTTTCAGGAGATCAAGTGAGAAAAACATTAACTTTCAATGGCTGGAATCTTCTGCAACCCGAGGTCATTCACGCTGATCTTTTCAAGCTTCTCAGACTTCCTAGCTTCTGGATCCAGACCATGTATCTCGAGAGATTTTGAGCCAAAGCCGCTAAGTAAGTATGGTGACTTAACCCCAGTCATAATTAATGTTACTCTAAGGGTGCCTTTAAGGTTCTGATCGACCCTAGCGCCCCATATCACAAGCGCATCATCACTCATCATCTGGGTTATTATTTCACCGACCATATTTGCCTCCTCAATCGTTAGACTTTCATCGCCCGTCACATGGATCAGAGCTCCGGTCGCCCCACTATAATCCACGTCTAAAAGTGGCATCCTAAGGGCCTTCTGAACAGCATCCTCAGCCCTGTTAGGCGCGTTTGATTCTCCGATGCCAGCTATGGCGACTCCACCGCGTCTCATTATTGTCCTAAAGTCGGCGAAGTCCAGGTTTATTAGACTTGGCATAGACACTATCTCGGTTATACCCTTAATCATGTTTGCTAAGACCTGATCTCCGACCCTGAAGGCCTCATTTATCGGCAGATGCGGTGCAAGCCACATGAGCTTATTGTTGTCTATAACGATAACGGTGTCACATTCCTTACGCATGTCATTCAACCCCTTAAGGGCAATGTTGATTCTACCCTTCTCTATTTTAAATGGCATTGTAACTACGCCGATGATGATCGCATCCTTCTCACGGGCAAGCTTAGCGACTATGGGCGCGGCTCCTGTACCAGTTCCACCACCCATACCAGCTGTCACGAATACAACGTCAACATTATTTAGAACCTTGTCAACTTGCTCAATAGACTCCTCTATGGCCGCTCTACCAATATTCGGATCACCACCAGAGCCTAGACCACGGGTAAGCTTCTCACCAATGAGTATCTTTTGATGGGCATGTATAGCATTGAGGTGCTGTAGGTCAGTGTTTATGGCAATGCACTCAGCTCCAGTTATACCCATCTCCATAATCCTATTCACGGTGTTGTTCCCTGCGCCACCAACCCCAATGACTAAGATGCGACAGTATCCTGGCTCTCTAAGACCCCCTTGCAAGCTCTCACTCCACATATACTGAAGAGCTTTATCGGCTAGCTTTGCCATGGCCCTTCCTTCCCCGCAACTCAACTTCAATTAAATCGCGTATGGCGGCTCTAATGGCCTCAGCCCTATGAGGATAAAGTTTCTTGTTAACTAGCTCATCTAAAGCCTCTAAGTATGGTTCTGGAAGATAGATTGTTATTAACTTCATATAGTGCCACCAGAAAAAGAAGCATTAGTTAAAAACATAAAAACTGCATATTAATATCAAAATATGATTTAAATATGTTTGTTTCTTCATCTTATAAAGCTTTCCATCCGCGAACCCATGTTATTGCTAAAATTACGGTTATTTTATTATCTTTTGAACCTTATAACTTAAGATAATTTCTGTAAAAATTGAGGCAAACTTATATTGGCTCGATCCCCTCTTTTTCTTTCAGAGTCTAAATTATGGATAAGAATATCACCAGTAAGCCTAGACCAGAGGGAATTGTTGATAGAATAGGGAAAACTATTTATGTTGAGAGCTATGGTTGTGCTGCGAATAAGGCTGATTTAGAGATAATGCTCGCCCACATAATTAATGCGGGTTATAGAATAGTTGATAGGATTGATGATGCAGACATAATTTTGATTAACACATGCGGTGTGAAGAAGCCAACGGAGGATCGCATTATTGGGAGAATCCGCATCTTTAATGGTCTTAACAAGCCCTTTATTATCGCTGGTTGCCTACCTAAGATAAATTTTAAGGCGATAATGAGGGTTGCGCCAAATGTCTCGGCAATATTAGATCCATACAGCGTTGATAAAATTGTATTAGCATTGAAGACTGCTGAGAAGGGTGAGAGAGGAAGGGTATTTTTCTCGGAGAAGCCAATGGTGAAGCCAGAACAGCCGAAAATTAGACTTAATAAAGTGATTGAAATTGTGCCTATTTCAGAGGGTTGTTTGGGGGCATGCGCCTACTGCTGCGTCAGATTTGCTAGAGGGAAACTCTTCTCCTATCCGAGGGAGCTTATAGTGAATAGGCTTAAGTTAGCGGTCTCTGAGGGAGCTAAGGAAATATGGCTAACATCGCAGGATAATGGGGCTTATGGGTTAGATATCGGTACAAGTCTCGTTGAATTACTTAAGGAGTGCTGTAATATTGAGGGAAAATTCCTTGTTAGAGTTGGCATGATGAATCCAAACCACGCCATAAAGATGCTACCAGAACTAATAGAGGTTTATAAGAATGAACACATATTCAAGTTCCTCCATGTACCAGTTCAGAGTGGGGACGATGATGTTTTAAGGACTATAAACCGAAAATACACAATTAAGGAATTCAAGTGCATAATAGAATCCTTTAGGAGGGAGATCCAGGATATAACCATTGCAACTGATATAATATGCGGCTTCCCAACTGAGAGCAAAGAAGCCTTTGAGAGAACATTACGGCTAATAGAGGATGTTAGACCGGATATCGTAAACATATCAAAGTTCTTTCCAAGACCAAACACTCCAGCGGCCAAGATGAGACAGATTGATAATAGGGAAGTCTCACTTAGAAGTCGATTGGCAACGGATCTTGTGAATAGAATCTCATTTGAGATGAATATGCGGTGGGCCGGATGGGAGGGGGAGATACTTGTTGATGAAAAAGGACCCGGAGATTCATGGATTGGAAGGAACCACGCTTATAAGCCAATAGTCATAAAAAGTGAAAAGAACCTGCTTGGGAAGTTCATAAACGTCAGAATTACTGAGGCGCACACAAATTACCTTGAGGCGAAAATCATTTAGTAAGCAACTAACCTCCAAAGAGCTTTAGCATCCTCTGAGCGTTTTCAAGCATATTTGTGTTATTATTAAAGAAGACATATACTTTCTTCGGCCTTGCCTCCAAGATTCTTTTCTTAACTTCTAGGAGCTCGCCATATGTATAATAGTGGGAGTACCATGCCGTCCTCCCATGCATTCTAACATAGATGATACCACTAGTATTGAAGATTTCTAGGGGGAAATCTGGCGAATCTACGCTCACCAGAGTTATATTAAGGTTGGATGCCCACCTAACTATCTCCCTATTACCGAACCAGCTCATGTTCCTCGGCTCCAGCGCAAACCGTTCACTTAAACCAGTCTCCTCAATAAAATATTCTAATCTATGAATAGAGGATACCTTCATAGATGGTGGTAGCTGGAATAAGTAGAAGTCTATTAGGTCTTCCATTGGCTCAAATAAGCTCTTGAATCTCCTCCAGCTTTCAAGCGCCCTTTCATTAAACTTGAATTGATGAGTTATCAGCTTATTTACTTTAATAGCCCATCTAAGGCTTGACCCCCTAGCCCTCCATGATTTAATGGTGCTTGGGAAAGGGAACCTATAGAAACTCATGTTTAATTCAATAGCATTTAATCCAGAATTCTTGATATACCAATCTAATGTTCCCTTCTCATTCCAAATGTAGAGCCAACCCGATGTACCGACATAAACATCTAAGCTCAGGCTAGGCATCATCATATAACTTCTCTCTAAGTCCTCTTAAGTTTGAGCAACTTGGCTCCTCCTAGCATTAACTACTTCAATAAACTCCTCTGGGTCACGTGGGGTAATAATATAATTTTCATGAACCGTTCTTATTAAGACACCATCCTTGAAGTTCGTCATTACAATGAAAGTCTTTCCAAGCCCTGGAACATAGTGGTATCCACCATAGAAGCTAGCTCCAAATAGTCTTATGCTGAACGGTATTAGTGTTTTCTCGACGCATATTATATCCCTTAGGCGAATATGCTTCGACCCACCTATAAGTCTCGCCGCCTCAATAATGAGTTCATTGTCCGTGACAATATACTTAGTTTTGTATATTGAGAATGCAAGGAGAATGATGACTGTCTCTATAGCGGCTAGTAAAGCTAAAACCATAAGCTTTAGATGTAGTTGGGGGAGAACGTAGGCTAGGAGGGACGCCAACACAACTATAAACAGTACTACCGCCAGATACAGCCCAGCAATAAACCTTGAGACACTAGGTCTATTAACTGAATTCATCATTCATGCAAGAAGAGAATACGGGTGACCTAATTAAAAGTCTTACGATTAATTTTAGTAATTCGCTAATAAAATAAAGAGTGGGAAAAGGTGTTAGGTAGAGTAGAAGATATATTAATGTGTATATTGGGTCTATGCTTTTTCTTCCTCTATCCCTGCGAGGATCTTCGCCAGCCTCTTCTTGAAGTCTATGTTAGCTCTCCTCTCAATCATTATCTTCTGGGCTTGTGGGGAACCCGCACCATGCATGGATTCTACCCTATAACTAACTGCGCCTAACCCCATACACATATTCTCTATTAGCCTAGCAATCCTTAGCCTATGCTCCGTCGGATACTTTTCAGAACCTCTAAAGTATTTCTCCACGTATTTTCCAATAACCGGACTTCTTAGATCTTTTTCGGAGGGTGCCGTCGCTATTAACCCTCCTGCTATATCCTCAGCTAACCTAGCTATTTCATATGTAAGGTGTGTCACGTTTAGTTTACATATATTGGCCAAGAGTGTGTCGACTTGGTAGGTTCCAGAGGGAGTCTTGTAGCCCTCGGCTGAGCATGCTATTCCACAAGCATATAATGTCTCGTTTAAGTGGATCATCTCAATAAGTTTATCTCTTATATGCGGAGCTCTTTCCACACCATTATATTCAGCTATTGTGGCTGCCGCACCTATGAGGACGTCACCAACACCAGATTTGCATCCACCATAGCTTTGGCGATGATAAGACGCGAACCTCTCAACTAGTAATCCAGTAAACTCATATTCTCCAACCATGAAGACCCTTTCCCATGGAACAAAAACATCATCAAATACTACGAGGGCTTCCTGCCCACTATATCTTATATTACCAAGATCCATTTTCCCCTCCTCAAGTTTCCTGGTATCACATGACTGCCTACCATAAATGTATATTATGCCTTCAGCGTCGCTTGGAACCGCAAAGGAAACGGTATAGTTTTTATCTTTTTCAGTCATCGCGCGCGTCGGCATAACAATTATCTCATGGCTATTCACAGCGCCTGTAATATGAGCCTTCGCCCCCCTAACAACTATACCACTCGGTCTCTTTTCAATAATCCTCAAATATAAGTCTGGGTCAGCCTGCTGGTTAGGTGCAAGACCTCTATCTCCCTTCGGGTCCGTCATAGCCCCGCAACAGAACAAGTCGTTTTCTTGTATATACTTTAAGAATTCTATAAAGCGTCTATAGTATTCTGTTCCTAGATTCTGATCCATCTCATATGTGACGCTTGACAGAGTATTTATGGCGTCCCATCCAACACATCTCTGAAAGCAGGTACCAGTCTTCTGACTTAAAGCCCTTAAAAGCTTCACCTTCGCAACCAGGTCCTGGGTGCTATGGTGTATATGAGTGAATCTATTGATCTTCTCCCCTGTCAGATGAGACCTCGCAGTTGCAATTTCCCCATATTTTTGGTCATGGGCTATGTCATAAGTTACGGCCGCAGCATTTATTGAGGGTCTTATAATTGGATGGTCAACGGGATTCTTCACTTCCTCTCCAAATAGATAAACTTTAATTTTCCTTCTTCGTAGACTTTCAACATATTCTTCTCCAGTTTTAATTACCATTTAAATCCCCCTAGTCTATATTATTTACCTAGTTTAAATTAATTTAATAGACCATACTTCTATCCAAAGTAGGCATTCATTAACCCACAGAAGATTACTCAACTCAGGACGAGTAATATTATGATACGATAAACAAAAAGTCTTGTCCATAACAGCGCCCATAATCTTTCTAAAACCCTAGCATTCAATTTAATAGGGTGGATTAGGGTTATTATGGTTAAGTAGATAGAAACGTTTGCAAGGGGTCATATGGAGAAGATAGGAATATTAACAAGGAATGAAAACTCTTGGTGCACAGTGCAGCTAAAGGATGCCATAATTAAACATGGTTTTCAGCCAGAATGCTTTAATTTTAGGAGCCTAATGGCAAGGGTAGGCTTTAAGCCAGAGGTCTCTCTTAGAGACATAGATATTCTAAGGGAATTAAAGGCAATAATTGTCCGACCGATTGGACGCGGCTCCCTAGAGGAGATAATTTTCCGGGTGGATTTACTGCACAGATTGAGAAGACTAGGCCTCTTTATAATCAACCCACCACACGCGATTGAACGCTCAGTAGACAAATATTATGCCTTAACGCTTCTGGAGGAGGCTGGCTTATCAGTACCAAGAACCGCTGTCACAGAGAGTGCAAGTGAGGCCCTTAAGGCCTTTCATGAGCTCGGGGGGAATGTTGTGATAAAGCCTATATTTGGTTCACGTGGGATAGGTTCAACTAGGGTATCTGATCCTGACGTTGCTGAGAGAATATTCAGGGCTTTAGAATATCATCACCAGGCCATATACATCCAGGAATATATACCGCATGGAAACTATGATCTGAGACTTTTTGTGGTAGGCGGCAAGGTTATAGCTGCAATGCGTAGGGTTGCTAATACATGGAAGACTAATGTTAGTTTGGGAGCCACTCCGGTTCCATATAAACCCACTAGAGAAATCGAGGATTTAGCTGTAAGAGCCTCTGAGACTATTGGCTGTGAAGTCAGCGGTGTGGATATTCTTGAAAGCGATAGAGGGTTATTTATAATAGAGATTAACAGCCAACCGGGCTGGATGGGACTTCAAAGCGTAACGGAAATTAATATAGCCGATAAAATCGTTGAATATGTTATAAAAAGAGCGATAGACTGGGAGAAAAGGTAATGGGTAGAACTACTATTATACTTGCCGGAGATTATTCTGAGGCTTTTAAATGTGATAAAGGTCTCATCCACCTAGCAAATAAGCCAATGATAACACATGTGATTAATAGAGTACAAAATATTGTTGATGAAATTATAGTCTGCTTAAAAGATAATTCACGGATAAATTTGTATTCCCAAGTGCTTTCCAAGGGAAGTAGAGTAATAGTTGATGATAAAAACTTTCCAGAGTGCCTACTTAGGGGAGCTTATACTGGACTATTAAATGCTAGTGGCGATTATTCGGTTATTTTGCCATGTAATACACCATTTGTTTCCGAGAGATTTGTGGATCTATTGTTTACTATAGCAGTTGACGTTAATGCATCTGCTCCACGATGGCCTAACGATTATACAGAACCGCTACAGGCAGTCTATAGAACCAAAGCTGCCCTAAAGACTGCTAAGAAATCTCTTGAGGAGAGCAATTATGCCATGCAGGCAATGATAACATTATTAAAAAATATCCGCTATATATTTACGCTCGTCGTTAAGGAAATAGATTCAAGAATGCATACCTTCATAAACATCAACACCCCTCTAGATCTGAAGAGGGCCGAGTTCTTAATTAGGAGGGGTCTTTAACCTAAAGCTACCTCATCATGCAAAGAGATCCTTTTCTCTGGGCATAATAAGAGCTCTCGCCGCTGCGTCCTCGCATCGTTCGTAGTGATAACCCCTTATTATAGCTACTGGTATCCCCTCATCAGCCTGGCCTATAACGAGCTCTGCAGTTGATGAGAGCTCATCGGCAATGGCTATTCGTTTAACCTTAAGGGTATATCCGAATAGATCTTTTTCACTCCTCCTATCGCGTATAGGCTTTATTCCAGCCACCCCAATAGCAACGTTTATCTCACCCTCCCTTAAGGGTCTTCCATGAGTATCAGAGATTATCACGGCAACATCTTTACCAGTTATCTCCCTTATCCTCTGTCTTATCCTTCTGGCAGATAAGTCTGGATCTCTTGGCAGGAGAGCTACATTCCTCTCACCTGGAACATTTGATTTATCCACGCCAGCGTTGGCGCATATGAAACCGTGCTTAGTCTCAGTTATTATGTGGCTACCACCCATGCGTACGATTGATTTAGATTCTCTTAAAATGACTTCCATAAGCGCCGGATCCTTGCCAAAGTTCTCAGCTATAATTTTAGCGAACTTAGAGGGGGATATATCTTCCAGGTTTACTATGCTTCCCTCAGCCTTAGAGACAATAACGTGGGTCACAACGATTATGTCGCCATCCTCAATAGGTGTACCCTGTCTGGCAGCAGCCTCACATATGAGGAGGCCTAAATCATCCCCCTCCTTAATCATAGGCATTCCAGTCACTGGTATAATCCTAATAATCTGCAATTCCCATCACACCAGCAAACTCTAATAATTAGAGACCATTAGATCTTTATCTTTAAGAAGATCATTTTTGATAGTAATTAAAGGGGCGTCTTAATATGCCCTGCACAGTTATAGTTTGCGGCTTCTTTGGAGACACTGGTAAGGGGAAAATAATTTCATATTTGGCCATAAAGGATAAGATTAGTGTGGCTGCGAGAGCTGGTGTTGGACCAAATGCTGGGCATACCGTGGTCTGTGGAGAAAAAACGTTTAAGGTTCGGATGGTTCCAAGCGCTTTTGTATATGAGAAATGTCGCCTATTTATAGGCCCTGGGGTCATTGTAGACCCAAATATCTTCTTAAATGAGGTTAAGCTCCTCAATGTTGAGAATAGGACTTGGCTTGACTCACAATGCGCCATCATCGAGCCAAAGCATATAGAATCTGATAGAACCGGACATCTAGCATCTGAAATAGGGACTACTGGAAGCGGAACCGGCCCGTGCAATGCGGATCGAGTATTAAGAAGAGCGAAATTAGCTAGGGATGTACCGGAACTCCAGAAGTTTCTAGCCGATGTACCATTAGAGGTGAATGCCGCCATAGATAGTGGTGAGAACGTTTTAATCGAGGGGACACAGGGGACATTCCTATCTCTTTGGCATGGAACATATCCCTATGTCACATCTAAGGATGTCACAGCTTCAGCCGCTTGCTCAGATGTTGGCGTTGGACCAAAAAAGGTTGATGAAGTCATAGTTATTTTTAAGGCGTATGTTACCAGGGTTGGTGCTGGCCCACTTTCTAATGAGATATCGTGGGAGGAGGCTGAGAGGAGAGGCTGGGCTGAGGTAGCCTCTGTAACTGGTAGGAGGAGGAGGGCTGCTCCATTTAACTTTGATTTGGCTAAGAGGGCAGTTATGCTTAACAGCGCCACCCAGGCAGCCGTGACTAAGATTGATGTTCTCTTTCCAGAGTGTAGGGGTGCAAGGTTATTTAGCGATCTCACTGCTGAGGCAAAAGAGTTTATTAGGAAGATAGAGCATGAAATAAAGATACCGGTGATGTTCATTGGAACTGGACCAGAGGTCTGGGATATCGTGGATAGAAGATTTGAGTAGCTTGAAGCTCAAAAAGTTTTTAAATAAGTTTTCATAAGCATTTCTCAATGCATTATTAGTTAAGAATTCCTTTTACTGGAGCGTGAGCTGACACGTTCAACTTGGTAACTGTTGAGGATACTGTTCGCATACCGCCCAATAGACTCAATGAGCCCCTTGAAAAGGTTGCATTAGAGCAGCTTAAGACGAAGCATGTGGGTGTCATAGATGACGAGCTAGGCTACCTAGTAGCTGTTATAGATATTAAGGTCTCCCCAATCGGAAAAATAGTTCCCGGCGACCCAGCAACACATCACAAGGTTGTTTTCTCATTTCTAACATTTCTACCAAAAGTTCAGGAAGTTGTTGAGGGGGAAGTTGTTGAGGTTACTGACTTTGGGGCATTTATTCGGATTGGACCAGTCGATGCACTTCTACACGTTTCTCAAATCATGGATGACTTCATAACTTATGATGAGAAGCAGGGTGTTTTAATGGGAAAGGAGACCAAGAGAAGGGTGTCTATTGGCGATAAAATACGCGTCAGGATAATTTCTGTATCATTAGGCAAGAGCGCTGGATTCGGCAAAATTGGGGTGATCTCCAGACAACCCTTCATGGGAAAACCTGAGTGGATTGAGGAGGACTTAAAAAGAGCTAGGGAAGAGCTAGAAACCAAGGTTAAGAGATAGGTATAAGGAGCATCCATTATGGTCGAAAGAGCTTGTAGAAGATGCCATTATATAACTGAGGAGAAAGTCTGCCCAAACTGTAAGTCAACAGATTTGAGCGAGGACTTTAGCGGAGTAGTCTTTATATTTGATCCGGAGAGTTCAACAATAGCAAAGACTTTAAAAATTAGCAAGAGGGGACAATATGCCATAAAAGTGAGATAGGTATGGGAGCCTACATACTTACTCCAGACCTTAGGAATGAGCTGAAAAAGCCATTTGGATTACTTATTAGAGGGGAGGTTAAGGAGGTTGTGGAATCCATAAGTAGAATTGTTGAGAGCACTAGGCCAAGTAAAATTATAGCTATAGGGGATGTTATTTCAAAAAGCCTTCTTGAAAGAGGCTTAAGGGTTGATGTGTTTATTGTGGATGATAGGTCTATGCGTAAACCTGCTGAGCCAGTAGAGTATAAGGCTAATAAAGTCCTATTTCTGGTTAATCCAGCCAGCACGATCTCTAAAGATTCATGGCAAGTTATACGGGAGGCAATTAACTCCAATGGGCCTGTTAAAGTTTTAGTTAACGGGGAGGAGGATCTTTTGACAATAGTTGCCGTTCTCCTTGCCCCAGATAACTCAATGGTCCTATATGGGCAGCCAGGTGAGGGTGCAGTTATAATAAACGTCAATAAAGAGACAAGAGAGAAAATGTATGAAATAATAAGAAGAATGGAATATAAGTATGATTCTACATGAAAAGAGAGTATTAATGGTGGGGGACGGAATTGAGAATTAAGATATTGAGCAATAAGCGTAATGAGCTGCTCAAGAGGAGTGAAGTGATCTTTACTTTGTCGCATGAGGGAGGTCCAACCCCATCACGTGTAGAGGCAAGAAGGGATCTAGCTAATACTCTTCACGTTAATGATGATAAAGTCTATATAAAGAAGATGGAGACGGCGACTGGGACAACAATTACTGTAGGAGAGGCACACATTTATGATTCACTGGATCAGGCTAAGATACTTGAACCAAAACACATAATAATTAGAAATACACCTCAAAAGAGGGGGAATGAGGAAGTAGATGCCAAAGAAAGATAGATTTATTTCCTCGTACTATAAGATTGAGAACGGAAGACTTAAGAGACTTCTCCCATTCTGTAGTAGATGCGGTCCAGGATATTTCATGGCGGATCATGGAGACCGCTATACATGCGGCCACTGTGGCTTCACAAAGTATAAGACAGCCTTACGTGGAACTGTTAAAAGTGAATCAATAGAACAACATTCTTAAAATGGGATGATACTATGGCTCAAAATACAAAAAAGGTTGGAGTAGTTGCTGATACGCATGATAGGCTACATGCAATAGATCTAGTTGTCGAAAAATTTAATGATGAAAATATTGATTTAGTGCTCCATGCCGGAGATTATGTCGCGCCATTCGCAGTTCTACGCTTTAAGCCCCTAAAAGCTAAGCTTATTGGAGTCTTCGGTAACAACGATGGAGACCATAACCTCTTAAGGAGGAGATTTGAGGAAATTGGCGCTCAGCTCCATGGCAAGTTCGCTGAAATAAATGTTAGTGGGCTGAAGGTAGCATTGATACATGGGGAGGATGATGCCCTTCTCAAGGCTCTAATAAACTCAGGTTACTATGACGTTCTCATCTATGGGCACACCCACAAGGCTGAGATACAAAATGTTGGCAGAACCCTCGTAATAAACCCCGGAGAGGCTTGTGGTTACTTAACTGGCAAGGCAACAATCGCAATACTTAGTGTAGAGGAAAGGAAAGCTGAGATGATAGAGTTAAGCCTACCAGGATCTAGTTAGAGTCTATTACGCCATGAAATAAAAAATTCTGGTAAAGGCGACCAAGGGATTAGGATTACAGAGGGGAATCTCCAAAAGCGTCTAGGCATGCTTTTTTGTAAGCCTTTTTCCTCCCCAAAACTTCGCTTATTTTTCATCTCTTTTTAATTAATTCGATTTCCGCCTTCAATGCCTCCCAGCCCTCTTTAGTCTTCATGGTTATGATTCTCGTAGCTGTTTTAGAGTCAATTCTCTCCCATGTTTCTCCAGTAGTCTCCTTAATTAGATACTTAGCTGCATTTAATATCTCACCATTCAGCTTTGAGTCGGCTTCGTCTGCTATATGGCATATTAGAGCCTCGATAGTTTTAGGAGATACTGGGCTCCCCTGTCCATGACTTGAAGCAACTATATGAATCAAGTCTAAGGGGAATTCCCTCTTTAGAAGCTCTGAAATGATTAACGTTAAATGGTCCAGGCGCTCCCCAAGATCCGAGAAAATATATGTCCCGTCACTCTTCACCTTATAAATTAATGGTTTAAATATATCATGTAGGATTATTCCACATATAACATAGTCTCTATTAATTTCTCCCCCATATACATTCTCTACAGAGTCGCATAGCGCCATGGCAATATTAAGCATTGATAGGATATGATCGATGAGTCCGCCTGGGTAGCTATGGTGGTAAAATCTACTTGCCGGGGACTCAGCGAGCGGTAAGCCAGTAAACTCCCTTTCGCCAAACTTAACCGATAAATTGTTTAGTAGATCCAGCATCTTCATTTTAAGCGACTCGTCACGAATCTTATCTATAATCTTAATTAGCCTAGGATCGGAGCTCATTTAAAGACCCTCAATAAATCCTCTCTTCATTCTCTTGGCGGATATATGAGATATGCGTAGCGGCTCAGGAATCCTACAATCCTTCGTGCACGCCAAAACTATTTTTATAGCAGTTTCTAAGGAGACTTTATGGCCAATGCTAACATATATGGGTTTAGCCCCATGCTTTGTGTAGACCGCACCTCCCACCACCTCACCCTCATGTATTATCGGTCTCCAAATATCGCCCCCACTCAAAACTTCTCCACATAAAAGGCTCTTGGCTACACCTATTGTCGGAACATCAAGGGTTACACCAAGGTGGCTTGCGAATCCAAGTCTATATGGGTGAATTATTCCCTGCCCATCTACTAGGAAGACATCCGGTTTATTTTCAAGTTTCTTTATTGCCGCCACGGCCGCTGGCATCTCCCTGAAGGACAATAATGTTGGTATATAGGGGAACTTAGTCTTAACGATAGCCAGCTTAACTTCCAATGGCTTGAGAGATTCATACCTTAGCACGGCAGCCGCTCCGATGGAGAGATCTTTAACGTAGGCTACATCTACGCCAGCAACATATTTTATCGGCATGCTTATTTGATCCTCTCTAATAACCATCTTAGATAGGGCTATCTGCGCCCTTCTAGCTTTTTCTATGGAGAAGTTTACGTTTGGGGGGAGTTTGATCCTATTTATTTTTAACATAGCCAGTAACCGACTCTAGGATCCTTTGTAGCTCTCTCATAGTGTTATTTAATATGACCCTCCTAGATTCCATCGTTATATCCCCTCTAGTTGCCTCTATAATCCTCCTCGCTATATCACATTTCCTCCTGAGCCCGGGTATTAATGCTTGTAGTTCATCATGTCTTATCAGCTCGTTATATATTGTTTCCATTAGATTTAAGCACTCCTCAGCCGCTTTCACATCATCTTTCCTCATAAGATCAAGAGACCTTCTCCTCAACTCACCTATAACATCAGCTAATCCAAGAAGATAGAATTCTCCTGGAACACCAACATCTCTTGGACTTATAAAGGTTCCCTTTCTAATAATCTCAAAGAATATTTTGGCTTCGGCATATTCTTGAAGTGATATTTCTATTAATCCAATGCATATCTCTGGATACGATCCCATCATTCCAATAAGCTTATTTACATTTGTGCCCGCCTCATTAAGGAGATTCTCAGCCTCTGCAGTCATGTTTCTATGAAGCAGGAATATTGCCTGTTTAGCCAATCTAGTTGTCTTTCTCACCAAGCTCTGTATCTCTTGGAGCATCTCATCTTTTTTCAATAAGTTCTCTCTTATCTCATCGAGAAACTTGGTTAAACTCATTAGGGTCACACTAAATCCATATAGTCTTAAACCTACTTTAAACTATTTCTTAAGGGTGTTAACTGATGTTCTGAAGTTATGGAAGAGTTTTCCGTTCGTTAAGCCCTAGGCCTTTACCAACGGCTCAACCTTCTCACTAATATTATCTGGCTTTACTTTAATTTTACCAATTTCGAAGACTTTCCAAAATTCTGTGTGCTCAATAGCTTCTGAAGGTTCAACAAGTTTTAATACGCTTAAAGTTCCAAGTTCCAGCATATGTTCATCTGCGTAAACCTCAACTGTGGAGCCAAAATCAGGATACTCGCCACTCTCTTGATAGAATTGTTTCAGGAAAAGCATTCCATCAACCCAATATGCAGTCCAGCTCGGATTAGCATTCACGCCAATTTTAAGTGGGTCTTTAACCTTGGGATCATGCTTAACAAAGATGTAATCACTACTAAATATTAGCCTTTTATCTGAAATGTCAGTGTAAGGCCATAGGGTTATATGCCTACCTGGAAGGAGCCCCTCGGCATCAATCTTAGTAGGCTTTATAGGAATTATGACAAAACCTTTCTCTCTCATGAGGGAGATGGCTGAGCATGCCATTCTAATTGGCCATCGACCTATATTCTTAATCCTGTGAATAACTTGAACACTATTGTCAGGTCCAGCCTTAATAGTTATTTCCTTCTGTATAAAGTTTTTCTCCTCCGGGTTTCCGTGGATAGTTATATAATCTTCACCAACATCTATTTTAACTGGCTGATCATCAATTGAGTATGTGCGGGGCTTAGCCTGTGGGGATGACCAGAGCCTGTGACCACCATAAACTTTCCAGAATCCATCTTGTGTCTCAATGCCAACGTTTGGAAGTATCCCGAAAATGTTCAGGTCAGGCTTCTTTGCACTTGCAAGGTAGAGTATTCTGGGACCTATGTCGCATGCGATACCTAAAAGCATGCCGTTAATTGAAGTAACGTTGACCCTAAAGCCCTCAATAACCTTCTCCTCAATAAGCATTTTAGTTCACCATAGAATGCTTATTAGGGCTGATTAACTATATATAAGTAATTGACAGCGAGATGAAAAAACCATATTATATGGTTATGAAGCTCTCAACTGTCTCCCTATCAAGTCTCTTTACAAGCTCTATTACAAGTTTAATTGCGTTCTCCACATCTTCTAGGTTTGCTAGGCTAATGTGGCTGTGGATATGCCTTGTGGGGACACCTATAACTACACTTGGGCATCCAGCCCTGCTAATATGGATCCTGCCAGCATCTGTTCCACCTCTAGCTATCTGAGATAACTGGAGCGGTATATCGACCTCCCTTGCAACTCTGATAACAAATTCTTTAAGCGGTTGGTTTGGTATCATGCTACTGTCATATGTGCATAAGCTTGGGCCCCTGCCCATCTTTGTTGGCGCCTCACTAGGCTTTATGCCTGGGACGTCTCCAGCGATATCCACCTCAATAACAATGGAGACGTCTGGATCAACTATATGGGCGACAGTTTGGGCTCCTCGAGCCCCAACCTCCTCCTGAACGGTTGCGGCGGCATATATTGTGTTTGGGTGATTAATACCATTCTCTTTTATCCTCCGCATAGCCTCCATTATCACGAAGGCACCCATTCTATCGTCGAATGCCTTACCCATAGCAACCCTATTATTGTTAATCAGCATGAATGGGGACCATGGCACGGCGGGGTCACCTATCTTAATGCCAAGCTCCGCTGCCTCCTTAGCAGAGGTTACGCCTATATCAATATACATGTTTCTTCTTTCAACTGGTTTCTGGCGCTCCTCGTCAGTTAACAGGTGTGGTGGCTTGGCTGCTATAACGCCATATATATCGCCCTTCTCGGTTCTAATTATAACCCTCTGGGAGAGTAGCACTTGATCCCACCATCCGCCGAGGGGGTTGAATGTCAGGAAGCCTGTATTCTCATCTATTCCAGATACAACGAAGCCCACCTCATCAATGTGACCAGCTAGGAGAACATGCGGCCTTTCATACTCTCCCTTTAGGACGAAGACTATGGAGCCCAGCTTATCTGTGAGGATTTCATCTGAATATGGTTTCATGTACTCCTTTACTATCTTCGCGGTCTCCCGCTCAAACCCTGAGGGGCCGAAGGATTCCGTGATCCTCTTTAAGAACTCTATGGATCTATTATCAAGCGGCATCCCAAACACCACACCAATCAAACACTTTCACATAGATGAAAATTTTTCAGTAAACTTCTTAATTCTCTCTATGGCCTTAATGAGTACTTCGAGACTAGTTGCGTAAGATATGCGAATGTGGCCCTCACCGCACTCGCCGAAGACGCTTCCCGGAGTTGTGGATACACATTCCTCTTCTAGAAGTCTCATGCTTATTTCAAAGCTGGACATCTTCAGACTATGGAATCTTGGGAAAACGTAAAATGCTCCCTTCGGCATAGCGCAGCTGACTCCGAGGATCTCTTTGAGGGCCTTAACAACATATCTTCTTCGGCGGTCAAACTCCTCAACCATCTTCTTAATGCAATCTGTTGGTCCCTTCAATGCGGCCACCCCAGCCATCTGGACGAAGCTTGCTGGGCATGTTGTCGTTGCCTGCTGAAGCCTATTAATCGCCTCGATTATATCTTTGTTCGCTATAGCGTAGCCAAGCCTCCATCCGGTCATAGCGTAGGTCTTGCTGAAGCCATTGACGACGATAACATTTCCCCTAATGTTATCGAATTTTAACATGCTTCTGGATTCGACACCATCATAAACTATCTCATCATATATTTCGTCTGAGAGGATTAGGAGGTTGTGGTCCTCAGCTAGGTCTGCAATCAACCTTAGATCATCCACGCTTAATACTCCTCCAGTAGGGTTGTTAGGGGAGTTTATAAGAATCATCCTCGTTTTATCAGTTATCTTCATTTTTAGTAGCTCCTCATCGATGCCATATGTCTCTCCACATGGAACTTCTATTGGGGTGGCTCCAGCGGCTTCAACGCAGGTGAAGTGGGTGGGCCAGCTTGGCGCTAAGATTAAAACTTCTTCTCCCGGATCTAGTGTGGCCATGCAGGCGCAGAAGATTGCATGTTTAGCTCCCGGGGTAATGATGATCTCCTTCTCAGGGTCAACATCTAAGTTCTTTCTGATCCTTAAGTGCTCCGCTATGGTCCTTCTAAGATCGATTATTCCGAGACTTGATGTGTAGTGTGTGAAGCCACTCTTTAGCGCCTCTATTGCAGCCATCTTTATGTGCTCTGGAGTATCAAAGTCGGGTTCCCCAACATCTAAATTAAGTATTTTCCGCCCGCTCCTGGCTATTTCACGGGCCTTCTCTGCCATAGCTATTGTTCCCGAGGGCTTTATGGCATTCATTCTCCTTGAGAGCTTCATTTTGAATCACCAGATCATTAATTATCCTTCATGGTAATTTCATTAAAGTCACTTAAAATTTACTTTTATCCTCCTCGATAACTTTAGGATTTAACCTTTTATGTGCACTCCTCTTGTGTCTAAGTAGGATGTTCTCAGCTGTCTCTTTTGGGATGCCTAGGATTCTGCTGACTTCCAAGCATGTGAGGTTTCTTTCAAGTAGTCCGATGAGGATTTTATCTATGATGGGGTAATCTACTGGTAGCTCATCTGATATTTTATGCCCAGGGTATAGTTGGGGGCTACTTGGTTTTCTAACAATCCTTTCTGGAAGGCCTAGATAAGCAGCCAGCTCTCTGACCTGAGTTTTATATAGGTGTCTAATTGGGAAGAAGTCTGCAGCCCCATCACCATACTTAGTGAAATAGCCTATCAAGTACTCGCTCTTATCACTTGTTCCCGCCACAAGAAGATTATAGAGGTTTGCGTAGAAGTATAGTATTGCCATTCTGACTCTGGCGCGTAGGTTTGCGAGCGGCATCCTGACCCTTGAGTCATTAGGGTCAACATTCAGAGATCTTATAAAGGAGTCAACTATTCCATCAATATTTACGATTATATATTTTATTCCGAGCGTCTTGGCCAATTCTGCCGCGTCTTCAATATCTTCATTGGGTGTAAAGCTTGTTGGCATTATGATACCTAGAACTCTGTCGCTTCCGATGGCTCTGGTGCATAGGGCTGCTACCAGACTGCTGTCTATGCCGCCGCTTAATCCTAGAACAACCCCAGAGGCCCCGGAGCTCCCAACCACACCCCTAATAAAGCTAGTGATCTCATCCATAGTCTTCTCTGGATCTACCTTTGAAACGTTTATTTCATGCTGCATAATAGGCCCCTTTCCTACAAAGTTTGAACTCCACCCCGTTCAGAATAAATTGAAGATCCATTTAATATTATCTCCGCAAAATTTTGTAGGGCGGGTTCTTGCGGGTATATCTTCTTTTGGGATATGATTTAAGATATTAGATAAAAGGGAGGAATATGCTTATATGTGGAGGTCTCATTTGCCTTTAATTGCTGCGGCGACTATGCCGATTATGAAGCCTACTGTTACTGGTCCTAGTGTTAGAAGCCCTAATGTTCCAGCCAAGCCCACAAATAACTCCTTTACCACAATCGCATATTCGCCGAACCTGCTCACCAAGGTTTCTAGGCTTATCCCGAGACTCCATATGTTGAGGAGGACGCCTGCTACTAGAATGACTATTAAGGCTAGTATATATTTGAGAACTTTGATGGATAGGTAGCCTAGGCAGAAGCCTAGAATGAGTTCGATTGCTATGATGATAAATGTTGTTGGATTCTGGAGCATCTGGGCCAGCAGGTCGAGCACAATCTCGCCTCATAAAATTGTGAAGGGCACAGCTTATTAAGGCTATATGTTATCCCCACCTTATATGATCTCATAGGTCATAAAAACTCTAATTTATTTCCTTATCTTTATTCTGCGTCACTAATATTTTGCATAATCTTCAGAAGTGGGGTGGGCTATTAAATCTGGGCTGCAATGAAAATTTTTACGATGAGGATATTGCTTATCTAAATAGAGACTGCTGAAAAAGATGGGGATAATATTAACTCGGCGATAAGTTTCTTGGTTTAAATATGTCTCCAGTAGCCTTTAGAATCCACGTATCCTCCTTTTTGGCCCTCTCAATTAGGTCTGGTAGGGGTAGGCTCGTATAAACAACCCTAATGATCCTTGGCCTAAGCTTATCTGGGTATAAATTCCTTAACAGCTCTATTTTTTGGCTTATTTCATCGATGATATTTGAGGATGCTCTGACAGATGCTTCTCCAATAACGCATAGATCGTTTGACGCTCCATAAAGGTTTATCTCCAGTCCCGGCAAAATTAGTGAGCCAACATCAATTTCATAGCCCATCTCTCTAAGCCTATGCTTAAGGATTATTCTGGCTTCATCTTCAATGTCTACTGTGATCTTTTCCAGGGTACGCTCAACTCTAGAAAGTCTAGCATCCATCTGCCTATACATCTTATTAAAGTCTTCTCTAAGCTTAGCCAGCTCCTCGTCGTGGCGCTTAAAGCTGGCGATCATATCTTCTCTGAGTCTAGTGATCTCCTGAGCATGCTTCTCTAAAATCTCATCATGGCGCTTGAATCCAGCGATCATGTCCTCCCTAAGCCTAATCTGTTCTTCCCCTAATCGCCTAATCTCCTCCCATATCTTCGTCTGCTCTTCCCTAAGAGCCCTAATTTCATTCCATATTTTTGCCTGTTCTTCTCTAAGAGCCTTAATCTCTATCCATATTTTCGTTTGTTCTTCTCTAAGCCTGATTTGCTCCTCAGCTAATTTTGTCTGTTCTCCTATGAGTTTGTCAAGTCTCTTAAGTATCTCTGATAGCCCCAGGTAGCCTGCAACAGCGTAGCGGAACTCGACATCCCTATCAAGTAACTCTAGAAACTCCCTCTTTAAGGACTCCAATCTCAGCTACCTAAAGAATTTAGAGATTAAAGATATTTAATAGTTTCTTTCCGCAATTCTGTTTATTGGTGGGTTAAGTTTCAGATATTTTCCTGAGGATGAATCTTGGTTCCGCTGGATGTTCTTAAAGGCGATAATTATTGGGAATTCACCATATAGGCGACGTATACATCGAGCATAATGAAAATGCCCAATGGAAAATTTAGCATATGTTTTAAGATAATTCAGAATCACAACTGACAGCCAATTAAAGCAGAGAGGGGAGGCGTGGCTGAGATGATTCTGCTTAAGGATCTGGAGCTGAATCGAGAAATTCTCATAAATCCCGCTGTGGGGAGTAGAGTACACGCTATCCACTGAGAAAACATTATTTTGAAGGAATCAGGTTTTTAACTTGTGTCTGAGGGGGAGCTTGGAAAGTGACGGAGAGGTGGTGGAGAAGAAAGTGGTATTGGGCGTTTTGCATTCTATCAACTTTTTTCGGAGTTCTAATTTTAAATATTGTTCTTTTCCCAGAACAACCTTTAAGCGGATCTCTAATTTATGCTATGGCCTCAATCATCGGCGTTTTAATCGCATATTTCGCATATATGAATAAGCCATTCCTGAAATTAAAGCCGAAAACCCTGCGCCGCATAATCACCATCATGGGCGGAGCATTTGTTGTAGGGCTCTTAGTGTGGAGCGCACTTGTTTATTTATGCATCTATCTTCAAATTCTCGATAATCCTGTCGTTGGGACATTGCTTGGAGTCGCTTTATAGTTTTAATGTTAATCTTCGCCTTTATCTTTGATAAGCTTGGAAAACGCCGAGATTACGAGTCGCTTATAAGTAGGTCTGGGAACCTCTAAGGTAATTGATTCTATTGAGCATGAAGCCTAGAGTTAATATCGAGGATAGAAGTAAGTATAATCCTAGATGGAGAAAGCGATATGTAGTTAGGGTTTTATCCTCGTCCTGTGGCTGTTATTCATTTCCTTAAGGGGAGAGGATCTTTAGGTCATCCCTTAAAACTACTCCGTATCCCATTGCTTCTATAACCATTTTTTCTCTCCTCTTCATTAGAACCTTGAACTCTTTTAGGGTTAGGGCGATAACCTGGTATCCTGGGGGAGCATCTATACTCCTTAATCTATCTGATGGTTTCCCAGCAAAGTCTTCTGAGATGAGTAGTACGTCTATGTCGCTCCAGAGGTTGAAGTCCCCCCTAGCGTAAGAGCCGATTAAGATAGCCGTAACCCTAAATGGGATCTTAGAGGCCCATTCCTCCGCCTCTTTTATGCGCCTCTCCCGTACCCTTCTTCTCTCTTCAATGATCTCCATTTGTCTTCAACCCAATTTACTATATCCTCGGCGAATCTTATAGCTTCCTTGGCATCCTTCCTTGTATAGTATTCGTCGGGGCTGCCCTCAGCCCAGGCATTAGGATACCTTGTTGGCACATAATGCTTATCTAATGTTTTAGCGGCTTGGATTATTTTATCATCGCATTGAAGGGCGCCTGATATCTCTGTTAGGAGTCTTGATATGCTATGTCCATATGAGGGCATTCCTAGGCCTCTGAGCAGAGCCTTTACGGCGAACTCTGCTGCCTGCTGGGATTTAAAGCAGGCCCAATTATAATGGCCTCTCCTAAGATCACTCCTCGCAGAATCTAATGTTCTCTTGCTGAAGAGAATCCACCTCAAGTATTCACTTTCATCCATAATTCTCCTAAAACTCTAGGATATAATTTCAATTTAACCTTTCGCTTCTTCATCAGTATTTCAGGCCATAGTTGGAGAATAATATATCGGTTCTTTCGGGAAATTATACGCTGGATCTAGCTAAATATGATTCTGCCCTTTGAGGCAGCATAAACAGCCGGAAAAGTTTAGGTTCTATTGCTTTTGGCTGAATTTCCTTTTTAATGGAGTTTTATTGAAGTCCTCATCATTTGATATTATTTCTTTCACCTTATTTCTTAAGGCAGCGGCCAAGTGTATCGCATCCTCATAATCCAAGTTGTACTCTCTCATCAGATTGGATGCCTGAGTTACATCGTCCAATGTTAGAGGCGCTATTTTCAAGCCGGGTAAGCTTTTTATCGAGTTTACTACCTCTTCAATGAGTTCTAAGTCCTTTAGATTTTTCCCTGTTAAGCCGGCTATTATTATTGCTGTCTGGTATAATGTTAGAGTTGATGTTACAAATTTTCCTCGAGGGAACTCTTCAATTTTCTTTATCCATTCATAGGATGTTCTGCCGAGAATGGGATGATTGCCAAGCCAGTAAACGAAGATGTTTGTGTCTATGTAGCCTTCTGGATCCACCATTTTCTTATAACCTCGATTACAAATTCGTCAAGGTTTTCAGGCCATTTTGTTATTTTGAAGGCTCCAAAGTATTTATCAGCTATAGATCCAAGAGGTTCTATTACAATGCCCTTCTCGTCCGCCTTTATTTTAACGTGGCTTCCCTCTTTCAACCCAGCCTTTTCCCGAATGCTTTTAGGAATAATAATCCTACCTTTTTCATCCACTTTTATTGTTTTCATCTTCATCCCACTAAAATATTAATTCCCACATATTTAAAATTTCCCACAATTATCAGTAAAACCACCAATCTTAGAAATTCTGAATAGGGGGATGAAGTGGCGCAATACCTCAAGCTAACTATTTTCCTAAATTAGTTTTATTAGAGAGATGGGGAGGAAGTTTCTTCTGGAGAGTCCGTATGTATATAAAAGTTTTATGATAGATCTTCTGATCGCTGGTGCGGACGGATAAATTGTTAAACAGTTTGCTCTGAGATGTCTAACTAATGTCTAAGTCTTATGCTTATAGCTCAGGATTCAAGAATCAAGTCTTTACTGAAATATTTACATTAAGTATGACTTAAGGAACTTATGGGTAAAATAAAGAGTAGCATCTATATTGATGAGGGGCTGTGGAGGAAGCTTAAGAGACGGATTGTGGAGATGAATCTAGAAATTGGCAGTGTAGTGGAAGAGCTAATTAAAGATAATCTTATGATCGGCATTGAGGAAGAATTGGTGGAGATAGGCGGCGATCCGAGTGATATAGAAATAGACTTTGAGCCCATAAAGAGGTTAGTTAGCGCCTTGATAAGGGATCTGAGGGATGAGCGGGAAAATAGCTTATTTAGACACCAGCGTAATAGTAAATAAGGTATGTGAATGAAACTGGCAGCGATGTTGTGAGAAGTCTCTATAGAAGATACTATTTTGGGGAATTAAGGATTTCATTAGCATATAGAATATAGGCGAAGTATTGGGGGTAATTGATAGAGCGAGGATACTGGGGAGGATTATATAGTTGCCGAGAAAAGATTCCTAGCTGAGACTATAAGGCTTGTTAGGTTAGGTATGCTGCTCATAGTTGGTATGCGAAGATCAATATTAAGGGATTCATGGAGACTAGTTGAGAGATATCACACATATCAGGTGGATACTCTATAGGTGGCTTCAGCTAAAAACGTCAAGGCAGAGCAGTTCTTTGTAGCTAATAAAAATCTTCACGAAGTAGCCTTAAAAGAGGGATTGAACTCCACCTACCTAGGATGACCTCGTTGTGTGTGCAGCTGGTTATGTCTCATCTAGATGATCAACCACGTTGTCATACCAATTATATAGATGCGTTA
>JAWAXL010000003.1:0-53091 GCA_038820405.1 Bathyarchaeia archaeon | reverse complement strand
AAGGTAGATGCCGTGGGACTCAGCGATCTCCGAAAGCTCAGGTATTGGATCAACGATTCCAAGATCCGTTGTACCAGCTATTCCTACAATCGCGAGAGTCTTTGGGGTTATAGCCCTTTTAACGGACTCAACATCAATCTGAAATTGCTTGTTAAGCCTAACTCTAATCAGTTTAAGTCCTAATATATCGGCCGCCTTATCGAATGAAATATGTGCTGAAGCTGGCACGATGACCTCATTACACCTCCCATTAGATAGATTCCTGGCAGCCCATAGGGCGAGAATATTTGCTTCAGTCCCTCCAGAGACAATGTGTCCGAAGGCATTAGGGTTAGATAGCAGCGAACCTATCATTCTAATAAGATCCAGTTCCATCTCATAGGTAGCCGGGAAAAGCCCCGGATCACCAATATTCTTCTCAATATATTTAGCATAAACCTTTTTAGCAAAGCTATGCGGTTCTGTGCACATGGAGTTTAGTATCTTGTCAGATGCATAAGTTAAGTCTATTTGAAGTCTTCTCTTAATCTCCTCTAAAACGACTCCTCTTGGAAGGCCCTTTTCATCCATCCCTAACATCACCCTTTATCCACTAATTTCATCTACCACCATAATTATGAGCGTTTAAAATTGAGTATAAATTAACCATAGTGGAAAACGATTATAACGTTGTTAGCTGGGGAATGGCGGAGAAACATAGTTTATGCAAGCTGACTGAGAGATCAGTAAATAGTGATCTTAAAAGACTTTTAACTTCACATTGGATGTAAGTGATAAGATATTAAGCTCCTATATAAATGAGCACATTGATAATGTTTCGCCTAAGATCGTTCTCCAATTACTCTGACCTCCAATGGAGACATCAGATATTTTCATTAAAAGTATGCAACCTTACAAGATATTGCTGTAAAATGATAGATAAAAAGTCTTGGAGAAGCGTGGATAAAAAAGGAAAATCTATTTTACCCTAATATACTAAGCTTTCTTAGTTACTTTTTAACATCTGCATTATTAGTCTTTGTACGTGTAGCTAACGCCCTCGTTATGAGCATTCTACAGTAACCGATAACACCATGAGGGAATAGTAGAACAATTACTAATAGTAATGCTTCTAAAAAAAGCATCCAGTGAACAGTAATCCCTGAAAACCACTCTTTAATGAAGATGAAGAGGAAGGATCCTATTATGGGAACGGGGCCTGTAATACCAGTTATGAAGCCTATCATAATTGCCTCTGCTGGTGCTCGTGATAAGGTCATTATATAGGCGACAACACCTCCCACAGCGGCAACCACAACAATTACGGCAATAATAATCGCTTGAATCTTAGTAATGGCTTTCTTACTTAAGCCCACAAGATCCACCCATGCTATAAATATCACCAATCTTTATAAGAATTTTCTTTAGGAGATCATTACCCCCTTACATGGGCGAGTCGAGGAAAACGCCAGCAACTATAAGATTCCACCTATAACATCAATTATGCGGGTACCACCCTTCAACCGCACCAATATCTTCATCAGATATATTAACGATCAATCTCGTTCCAAAAGAGAATGATGAGCCGCAAAAATAGATTTATTGCATAAGGATAGCATTTCAGATAAGGCTTGAACTAAACTTCCTTAAGGAGCGTTCTGTCGCATTAAGATGGAAACTATTAATTATTTTTCCTCAATTATTGCAACAGCCCTGCACCATCCAGCGGAAGCGTTAGCTATCTTCACCGGAAAGCATGCTACTTTGAATCCATATGGCACTGGAACTTTATCTAGGTTCGCTAATTTTTCAATATGGCAATACTCCTTTGTTATACCTGCAAAATGTGCAGGCCAT
Organism: Bathyarchaeia archaeon; assembly: GCA_038820405.1. Taxonomy (GTDB): domain Archaea; phylum Thermoproteota; class Bathyarchaeia; order Bathyarchaeales; family DTEX01; genus DTEX01. Next base: position 51,255 of record JAWAXL010000003.1, on the reverse strand, counting down.
ATGACCCTACCATCACCAGTCTTCTTATATTCTTCAGCCATATATTTGAATGGTCTATCAACCATGTATGCATCGATACCAATGATCTTGACGCCCTGATCAACTAACCATAGAATAGATTCGAAGGATAGACCGGGCTGTTCAAAGTACTCCAGCGTTCCAGCATATTTGTCACGTCCAGTCATTATTAAAACGATATCGTAGGGCTTTATAGTATACCCAATCTTATTTAAGACTTCCTTTAAATCATCAACTGTAATATATTCTCCCGGTCTCTTATGCCTGAAATCTAGGATGACTCCATCGGAGAAGCACCATTCTAGTGGTACTTTATCGATGGTTTTAGCGAGCTTGCCCTCAGAGATTGGATGGTAGTGCCATGGAGCATCTAAATGCGTGCCCGTATGTGTGATAGCAGTTATCTCCTCAATAGACCATCCCAGCCCTCCGGAGTAAACTAGATCCTGCGGTTTAATTCCAAAAAACATCTGCATATCAACAGCACCCTCCCTATGATCCGCATACCTAATTCTCGGCCTATAAGGTTCTGGATCTATAATGAATTATGCTCCAATGGTACACTTAAATCAATTATTTTTATCTTCTTCATCCGTTTTCACCTCTTTATAAAGTTCAGGTGAAATATATAAAAGAATATCCTACTCAAAGGATGCTACTTTTTATAGATTACTCTTTTCGGATCTTTAAATAGCAGTATTATTTCCCATAGAATGAGAGCCGCTGTTAGCATTATGAAGCCTAAGGCAACAGCCTCAGGAGTCATTTCAAGGAATTCTCCACCCTCTGTAAAATAGCCCATTGTATGATCTATTAGAACCATTATTGTTGCCCCCCAGAGTATAAGACAAAGAAGCTTAAGCATATATTTGTCATCTTCCGCCTTTGAATACCATATTATAGTAGATAGCGCGGCTGCAAAAGCTAGAATGATAAGCCACATATGCCATTCACCGATAATTTTATATTGGTGTTACGTAATATAAGATTTGTGTTACGGGTGAGATAAATGGCTTGCTTTCTAGCACCAATGGTCCTGGCGATAATATTCTCCGTTATACAGAAAGTTTCAAGGAGCGCAGCTGAGAGGCTGAAGCTCTGGATCCTCAATACTCTACTCTGGGGAGGTGCAGTGCTACTAGCGCTGGAACATGCATGGCATGGTGAGCTCGTTCCATGGCCGCCATTCCTAACGGCAATGACTAATCCAATAGATATGCCAGTAATGTTCTATGAAATAGCAACTATTGGGACAGCGATGACCGCGGTAACGGTCGCTGTATGGGGAATAATATTGACATTGAGCTACTTCATGCCAAAAATCGTGGCGGCAAAAGTGGCGAGTATCTTAGGAAAAATGCATACTATAACCAAAACCTAAATTTTCCACCCTCTTTTTCATATTGTGGAGCATTTCTTATTACTTGGAATGTGGATTTTCCTTATTATTTCTTCAAGGGTGAACCCTATTAAGTTTATGGAAATGAGTGAGCCTACAAAAATCCCTAGTAAACTTAGTTCTAGTGGTATATTGAGTAAATATGAGAGGTACATGCCTACAATAGCTGTGACAATTACCGTCTCGGCGAGGGAGCCAATAAACCTCATAATTATACCATTTTTCTTTCCTAGTTGGTATGCCGCGAGGCAGGCTAGGAAGTTTGCTATTGAGCCTCCGATAATGTCTATTAGACCCAAGCCGCCATATATGTTTCCCACAATGCAGCCTAAGCTTAAACCCAAGGTACATGGCATACCAAAGATCATCGAGAGGGGGAGCATTGCATCAGCAACCCTAATCTGCCACACATAGAAACTTACTGGTGCTAACACGATAACCGCTATAATATAGAGTGTTGCAAAAGCTATAATCAACGATATATCCTTTGATGTGAACTTCATTATTACACCTCCACATTCTGCGGAGGCTGGTTGATTTCCCATTTTGGCTGCCTTATCATCTGAAGGCTTGCCACATCTTGGGTGGAGGCGGAGCTCAACCCGCCTAGCCAGTATATAGGCTATATAAAGAAATTTAAAAAGGTTTCTCCTTTTTAGAAGGAGAATCTTTTTGGCCTACGCTTTTCCCTTGATCTCTCTTACCTCATGAAGAATCCTACAGAGTATTATCTCGTCTGGGAGGATACCTTCAGGCGGCTCAACAATCCTTTTTAATGGGAGCGGAACATGATCCATACGGTATGTTGTCCCCTCAGCTTCTATCCCAACAAATGCCGATGGAATAACTACATCAGCCATAAGCGCTGTAGGCGTCATGCATGGATCAATAACCACAAGCGGTATCTTAGCAAGGTGTTCAACAGCCTTTTTTGGAAAGCTTGAAGCCGGGTCGGAGGCGACGACGAGCATTGCATCAGCATCTCCCCTTGACAAGATATCTATGGCCGAAGTCTCACCCGGATTATACCTTGGATACCCATGCGAGAAGTCTACGGCATATGGATATCCAGTCTGCCAGGTGGAGACAATGTTTGCCCCAGTCACGTTGAAGTGGCCCCTCATGGGCATGATGAGGAATTTTGTGTATCTGTTTAAATCCCTAGTCAACTTTATGGCAGCCTCAATATTCCTAGATTTTCCAGTACTCATTGTTAAACCGAGTCCGAAGAAAAGTATGCCAAACCTACAGTTAACCATGATGTCAGCAAGCTCCTCAAGCCTCTCAATTGGAACTCCTGCGACGCTATCCACATCGAGCTCCTCATCGCGTATAAGAGCCCTAAGAGCTTGTAGGACGTCGTAGTCCCCCCCAGGCTCAACCTTAATGAATATGTCGGCTAGGTCTGCCGTCCTAGTCTTCTGAACGTCTACGACGACCAGCTTTCTTTCCCCCGGTGGGGGCAACATCCATTCTTTTTCTTCCTCGGAGGGTAATGTTATAGCACCTCCTTTCAGGACTCTCCCAGCTACCCTATAGCGCCTCTTCCTAGCGGATTCAAGGATTAAACGCGATAGATAGCGCTTCCATGCAGCCCGCTGGAATCTCCCCTCAGATAGCGCCGTGTAGCGTTCTATGTGGCGTGGGTGGGCGCTCCATGGGTTGCTGCCCCAATATATGATTAGGTCAGCCCTATGCCTTATCTGCCCAAGTGTGCATCCGGGTATGCCAACCTCCTGGATCGCTAGAATAGATGGTCCATGGCAGGTAGTTGTTGTATTATCTATGACGCCGCCAACTTCCTCTGCGAGCTCTAAGCCAACCTTTATTGCTTCACAGCTGGTGTTACTCCATCCATATAGGAGTGGATAGGATGCTTCTGCTAGGACCTCTGCGCACCGCTTTATAGCCTCATTAAGTATTGTCTCTACTAGCTCGCTATTCTTCCTTATGAGGGGTTTAGTGTTCCTATGTGAGGAATACTCCATAAATTTTGAGGCGCCTAAGGCGCATGCATTCCTGACGTCGATAACCTTATTATCCTCAACTATTATCTCAAGGTCATCACAGCAGCACCCACAAAACGGACATAAAACCCCCGAAACTACAGGCATTAACTCACCCCTATTTCTTAATTCCATACGTTTTTAATAGTAATTTCTTTATATCTGGAACTGGCTCATTTGTTGGCTCAATTTTAACCTTAAACCCCTTAAGATGTGGCATTCCAGTTCCCTCAGTTTCAGATGGTAATATTGAGTTAACCCACGGGCCAAATGGTATGAAAACTATTCCAGGAGTCCTTATTCTCTTAGACCTCTTTGCTGTAACAACAACGAATCCAAAATCCGTTATAATCTTAACGTTATCCCCATCTCTTATACCTAGCTTTCTCATATCCTCAACGTGCATCTCACAGAGAGCTACGCTTGCCTTATATTTCTCGGTGAGTTTAGCATGCTCTTTATATTTCCCCTGATCGATTGATCTGCCGGTGATTAGAGTGAACTCCATATTTGACCCATCCGTTGTATTTACTAGTAGTTATGCCTAGCGGATTAAATCTTTTTCTAAATAAAGATTCCCTAGACACTTTAGAGAGCATTCTGCTTCAGTATTACAGAAATGAGGATGGTGATAAACGTGGACGTCCAAATCCGATCCCAATCATACCTTAGCCCATTACTCATGGAAACTAGATAGAAAAAAGAGGATTTGCAATCCACTTTAAGGACCTCCTCAGCGCTAATTATCTTTCATTTTAGTAGCATCTTCCTAGCCCTTCTCTCCTCACGATTAGACGCTTCATTACAAGTAGAAACTCCCAGAAAACCTTATAAGAACGCATGAAATGTTAAAGTTTAATATTGAATATACGAGTCACGGAGCGTGTGCGGTTGTCCACTCTTACCTATCGTAATATTGAGGTTGAGGATACTTTTGCAGAAGCATTTGAGATGTGGGTTAGCAGGATTTTGATAACGGCTGAGAATGAGAAGTGGGCTTTGAGGGCAGCTGAAAGTGTCGCTGGCTTCGCATCGTCAATAATAGGCTCTCCAGCTGAAGCAGGAATAGAGCGTCTCGTACCACCGAAGGAGACCCCGGATGGGAGGACAGGCGTACTAGTGCATTTTTACCACCGCACAAAAGGCGACTTAAAGAAGCAGATGATAGCCAGGATAGGGCAGTGCGTGATGACATGTCCGACAACAGCAGCCTTTAACGCTCTAGAAGGAACCCCTAGGAAACTTAAGGTTGGAAGGAGCCTACGGTACTTCGGCGATGGTTTCCAGAAACTAGATGAGTTATATGGCCGGAAGATGTGGCGTATACCGGTGATGGAAGGCGAATTCTTAGTTGAAAATAGCTTCGGCACAAAGAGGGGCGTAGCTGGAGGGAACTTTTTTATAATGGCAAGGGACTTAAAGTCTTGTCTAGCAGCAGCTGAGGCAGCCGTTGAAGCCATAAAGAAAAAAGTTAATGATGTGATTATGCCATTTCCTGGGGGTATATGCCGCTCCGGCTCAAAGGTTGGCTCACTAAAATATAAAATTCCTGCATCAACAAACCACTATTATTGTCCAAAACTGAGGGGTGTTGTTGAGGATACGAGAGTTCCAGAAGGAGTTAATGCAATATATGAGATAGTGATAAATGGGTTAAGCCTAGATAACGTTAAGGCTGCCATGGCTGAGGGCATTAAGGCTGCCGCCGAAACCCCCGGAGTGATTAAGATATCCGCAGGAAACTATGGAGGTAAGCTAGGCCCATTCAAAATTTATCTGAAAGGGCTATTGTAAGAATAAGTTTTCTTAACTATTCTTTTAATCTTCTTCGTAGGGCTGGGTTTTTGTCTGCTAACCTATTCAATACCATTTCAAATGTCTCATCAGGCGCTAGCTCCCTCTCAATAAACAGCCCTGTTCTTCCAACAGAGTCACGACGCATGAGCACATGAACCCTGTTGAGGACAGTTTCCACAGATATTCCAAGCAGCTTAGCTACCTTTTCCTCCTGTCCAATAATGCTGCTCTCAATATGACCATTCTCAGTTGGCTCTACAAGCATTAATCTCTTATCAACCCCAGGTATCCTAACGCCCTTTCTCAAAATCTCCAAGGTTGCTTTACCATTAAATTCATAAAATTCCTCCTCAATCATCCTCATCTTTGAGAGTGGGAATGACACACATGTTTGCTCATCAATTTCAATATAACCTTTAACTGCATAAAAGGGGGTTGCCTGAACAATTACCCGCCTAATAATTGGGAAGCCGGATAGCCTTAATGCACTCTCGATTGTAAATGATGAGTAAATTTCCGGGACAAATATATCTATATCGCTTTTAGGTGATACATCCCCACGGACAATGCTGCCATGGACAATGCAGGGTATATTAAATTTTTCAAGCGTCTCCATAATATTCATTGCCTTAGTCCTTAGATTTCTTAGCAACCTCCAATGCTCAGCACTATAATTAACCTCAATTCTCTCAGCTCTAACTAAAGGCTTCTTAGCCAAAATCAATAACCTCAAAAATATATTCTCTACTTCTCATTTATCAATTCAGCAAGTTTTTCCATATTTCTCATAAAATACCATTTCAGATAAATCTCGTCTAGGCTTTGTACCATATCTTTTAGAGGTTTCAGGAACTACCGGAATCTCTTTCGGATAGCCTACCGTTATTACGCCTATTATATCTATGTCTGAAGGGATTCCCAGAATTTCCCTAAGCTTGTCTTTATCAAACATTGTTAACCAACATGTTCCTAAACCCAGAGAGTAAGCTGCCAGCATCAGGTTTTGGATCGCCGCACTGGCTCCATACTTATAGGTTTCTTCACCACCCACGTGAGGTCCAGTTCCTTTTGGATCGGCGCAGACAACAATATGAATAGGCGCCTCGCTTATCCACTCACTCTTATATTTTGAGAACCCTGTTTTAAATGGCTCCTCCCTAACCTCAATAGTAAGTCTCCTATTCTCCTCAACAAAATCTCGGATTTTCCTTCTCGTGTCTTCGTCTCTTACAACTATAAATTGCCAAGGTTGTAAATTAGCTGCGGATGGAGCCCAACGGGCCGCATCAAGTATTGCATAAATGTGTTCATTTGGATGTGGATTAGGTAGATAGCTCCTTATCGTCCTCCGCTGCTTAATAGCTCTTATAACTTCATTCTCTAATATCATTTATTCTCCGCCTCTCCTCAATATTATTTATTCTGCCTCTTAAGACCTCTCTAGCAGCATAGCCATTCCTTGCCCTCCGCCTATGCAGAGAGTTGCTAAGCCTCTTTTAAGGCCTCTCCTTCTCATTTCATGTATCAACGTGACTACAAGTCTTGCGCCAGTGCAGCCTATTGGATGCCCTAAGGATATACTACTTCCATGAAGGTTAGTTTTATTTAGGTCTAGGCCAAGTTCCCTCTGGCACGCTATGAACTGAGCTGCAAACGCCTCATTAAGCTCCACAACATCTATGTCATCTATGGTTAACCTAGTCTTATCTAAGACCTTTCTTACGGCTGGAACGGGGCCAAGTCCCATATATGCTGGATCCACCCCGCCTGAAGCATAGCACTTAATATACGCCAGCGGTTTTAGGCCCAGCTCCTCAGCTTTTTCTTCACTCATAAGGACTACTGCCGCTGCAGCATCGTTAATGCCGCATGCGTTTCCAGCAGTTACGGTTCCATCCTTCTTGAAGACTGGTGGTAGCTGAGCCATTAATTCAAGACTTGTCTCCCTCGGCCGCTCATCCGTGTCAAATATGCGGGGTGGTTCACCCTTTTTCGCGGGTGGAAGAACGACTGGGACTATTTCCTCCTTAAATATCCCCTCTTTTATCGCCTTTATAGCCCTCTGATGGCTTAAGACGCCTATCTCATCTTGCTCTCTCCTGGAGATGCCATATTTTTCTGCTATATTCTCCGCAGTGAAGCCCATATGATAGCCATAAAATATCTCCCAAAGCCCATCTAGGACCATTAGATCAACTAAATCCGCTTTAACATTGATGTCCATCCTATATCCCCAGCGGGCCCTCGGCAATGCATAGGGTACTTGGCTCATGTTTTCCATCCCGCCAGCAATGACTATCTCAGCATCACCAAGAGCTATTTCCTGAGCCCCAAGAGCTATTGCCTTCAATCCAGAGGCACAAACCTTATTAACTGTGAATGCGGGTGTCTCTTTTAGTATTCCAGCGTATATTGATGCTTGACGCGCTGTATTCTGTCCAAGCCCGGCCTGAAGAACGTTCCCCATTATGACCTCATCTATATATACGCCAGTGAGCGAGTTATCGTAGTCGTAATATTGTTTCTCGAGATCTATCATCCCAACGTCCTTAAATGGGGCTGGTGCATTTTTCCTTATTTTTTCATCAACTATTGGTCTTAAGCCAACCTTCTTAAGAGCCTCCTTAATAACTATGCTTCCAAGCTTAACTACTGGAACATCCCTTAGAGAACCGCCAAAGTTCCCTATGGCTGTTCTAACACCACTCACAATAACAACTCTATTGTTCATTTAAATCCCACACCTAAATATTTTTAGGTTATTTTTAAAGGGAGTAAATATATGTTTTTATGCTGTTTTTTCTTTTTGACATTTCATTGACTTTAATTTGGCATAAAAATCCATTACAGCAGAGTTGATATAATATTGTTAACTTTAAGTCGCCTAAGTATTTTTCTTGTCATATCCTGCTTTCCATTCACTTAAAATTCAGTTCCGCCATGCTTATATTCCATCTTTCCACAACCTTAATGCTTATCTCTAACCCTAACACATTTATTTACCTCCTTAGTTATTTGTTGAGGAAATGCATATCGGTGAATGGTTTGAATAAGACTCTAGAATTTGTGCTCTTCTTTCTAGCGTTTTGGTTAGTGGTTTATCTTCTTAGTAGAAGATTATCTCTAAGCAAATATGGGTTAGATATTCGGCCACTCCTAATTAAATGGGAATCAAAGAGGTTTAGAAATCTCCTTTATAGGTGTTCATGTAGATGGAGAAAAGTATGGAGGATTTTTTCTTGGGCAAGTATATTCATTGGCATTATTTTGATGGTTTTAGCACTAGCCTTTCTACTATGGAACCTTGTAAGGGCAGCACTTCTCAACCAAATGTTCTCCTCAGTTACGCTGGTTATACCAGGAGTAACCCTCAGATTATACTGGCTACCATATTTTCTGATAGCAGTGATTCTTACGATCTTCATTCATGAAGCAGCGCATGGAATAGTGGCAATAAATGAGGGCATAAGTGTTAAGTCGGCCGGAATATTATTACTAGCGTTTTTCTTAGGAGGCTTCATCGAGCCCGATGAGAAGGAGCTGAGCGTAGCCTCATCTAAGGCTAAAATGAAGGTTTTCTCGGCTGGATCATCATCAAATATAGTTGCTGGCCTGATAGTCTTCCTTCTTTTATCCAGTTTATTTATACAAATCCCCTCGGGACTAATAGTCTTAGAGACGCTTGATGGAGGACCGCTTTACAGGACGGGCATAGGATTCTGGGATGTAATATATGCCATAAATGGGCATGAAATTCATACGTTACAAGATTTAAGGGATTTCATGTCTAATGTTAAGCCTGGTGAGGAAATTATTATAAGTACTAGTAAGGGGAATTTTGTTATAGCTGCCGCACCTAGCCCTGAGGGAGAGGAGCATGCTATTGTTGGGCTGGTTTCCTCAATTCCATATTACCCAAGTAAGCTTGGGCTCGGTCATCCGATCGACACGCACTTATATCTCGCATTAAACTGGCTCTTCATAGTTCTTATGAGCGTTGCTGCATTTAATATGCTTCCCATACCGTACCTTGATGGTGACAAGATATTTCAATGTCTGGCCGAAAAGTTTCTCAAAGAGGGAAGCATATTAAAGAGATTCTTTAACCTACTATCGCTTTTTCTACTTCTCGCAAACATAGTTATCTCAAGTGTTTAAAATATAATATTAGGCTGGAAGGAGAAGGAATGGTAAGGTGCACATCCTGCGGTACTAAAGAGGCATTTTATTTCAGAGCGTATTCTGGAGAGAAGGTATGTACGGTTTGCTTCATTGAGTCCATTGAAAATAAGGTTAGGGCGACTATTACTAAATATAAGATGCTGAGATTTGATGATAGGATAGCCGTTGCATTATCAGGTGGAAAGGACAGCGTAAGCCTGTTACACATGTTAGTGAAGATCGAGAGGGACTTCCCGAAGGCATCGCTATGCGCAATAACTGTGGATGAGGGGATAGAAGGCTATAGGGATGAGGCTGTTAGAATAGCCTCAGAAAACTGTGAAATTCTAGGCGTTGAACATCATGTGATCTCATTTAAAGATCTTTATGGTTACACATTGGATGAAATAGTTAAGAGGGCCAGAGCTGCTGAGAGCAGATTAACGCCATGTTCCTATTGTGGAGTTTTAAGAAGGAAGGCGCTTAATATATTAGCCAGAAAAGTTAATGCAACAAAGATTGCAATGGCTAATAACTTAGATGATGAGATACAGACATTCATGCTCAATATAATGCATGGGGACCCGTGGAGAATATCTAGAAGCAAGCCAATCTTTGATGAAGAGATAGAGGGTCTTGTGCTGAGAGTTAAGCCCTTATGCGAGGTTTTAGAGAAAGAAGTAGCCCTCTATGCCTACCTGAAGGGGATAAAGTTTCAGGAGAACCCGTGCCCATACGCTGGTGAAGCCTTAAGAAACGACATAAGAAATATGCTTAATAGGCTTGAAGAGAAACACCCAGGAACAAAGTATACAATCTTCAGGTCAGCAGAGAGGATAAGGGAGAAGATGAAAGAATCTGGACTAGGGGTAAAATTGAGACGATGCAAGATATGTGGAGAAGTAACCGTGAATGAAATATGCCGAGCATGTAAGCTCCTCCAAGATCTCTAAATTTTAAAAATTATTGGGGAAGATATCTTTAGATACCCATTCCGCATACTGAGCATTTATATGCGCCATATCTGAAAGCCCAATATATTATTTCAGGAACTATTCCTGAAACTAGACTAAGCCTATACTTGCAATTGAAGTTGTCCATGATTAAGTAAGCAGTGCCTTAAAGAGATTAAGAATCATTGGAGAAATTATATTTAAATATACTTGAGTAGGTAACAATTTTAGCAATCCATTAACTGGGGATAAAGTACTTCGCATAACAACATATACTATCATGTAGAGGATGAGTGGGATAAATATAATACTAGCAATATCTCAAAAATTGCAGGAGAGAAGTGATAATTGGCACAACTTTACGTGGCAAGGTGGTGTTCTATCTCCACTAATTATTTCACTTCCCCTTAGAATTCTTAAGATTTTTATGAAATTTTACGAAAAAGGAACTGTGGAAAATCAATTCATAAATTCAATTTTTAGGGTCGAAATCGACAAACCATTTTTGGACAGTGGGTCACCGGGGCTCGACGTGCAGAATCCACAGACCCAAACCAGCCCTCCACTCATATCCGTACCCCCTGAGCACTAGGCGCCCGGTCTTAGGTTGCTCCCTCCCGGGCCTGGCCAGGTTCGCCCGGCAAACGCGGTTACACCCCTCCTACAAGGGATGCTCCGCGACCGCTAGCCCCAGAGGACAGATATTCATCGTTTTGGGATGGCCGAGTCTGTGGCCTTACACGCCTTACCCCAGCTTTCGGCCCGCCATATAGGGGGTTTGCGGTCAAGGCTTGTGGCCTCTCAGGGGACCCCTAGCCCCCCGCCTGAGACCCACCGTCCAAAATTAATTTTGTTGTTAGTTTCTAATAAATTATATGCTCTTCCCCCTAAACGCCTCTATTAATAATGGCATTAACATTGTTCCCTTTTCTAAAATTCCTAGACTTCCACGCCTACATTCCCTTTCCGAGAATTCCTCTATTCCATCACTCTTGATGTTTCCTCCAGATATTAACACCGGGACTGGATCATCTGTATGTATCCTTAATTTGCAGGGTGTTGAGTGATCGGCCGTCACGCATATTATCGTGTCCCTTAATTCTATTTTAGGTAAAATGCTTCCAAGGAAGTATTTATCTATAGTCTCTATCATTTTAACCTTAAGGGAGTAGTCCCCATCATGCCCGGATTCATCCGGCCCCTTAATGTGTATGTAAAAACAGTCGAATTTTCCTAAAATACTTAGTAGCTTATCAGCCCTCAATAGGCAATCGGCTTTAAGATCTCCGGATGGGGGAGGAATTTCAATTAAGTGCATGCCAACAAGATTGGCAACTCCCTTCTCGACTGGCATATCGACTAGACAGGCAAATCTAGTGCCATATTTCTCAGATATATTATGGAACTTTGGTAAGGCGTTGCCAGCACCGCGGGCGATTATCGCATTGGCTTTAAGTTTTCCCTCAATTTCACGCCTCCTGTTAACTTCATGCTCCTCCAGAATTCTATGACTTTTGGAAATAAACTCGTTTAATAGGTCTGCTGAAACCTTGGCAGACTCGTTATCTTCAAGTGGAACGCACTCCCTAAGAATCAAGTTAGCGTCAGTTTTCGCAACTTCTAGCCCAGCAACCCCTCCATATACTGGATCCATAACTGAGATTTTATCTGAGAGTGGGATATTCTTGCTCCTTATTACTAAAACGCCCCTATAACCAATGGTATTTTTAAATATAAATTCTGCTGGATGCGACTCCAATTTAACATTCTCATTAATTGCCTGGGCAAGATTGGAGGCTTCTTCGGTTGTTAGGTTTCTTCCAGCTCTCCTATCAATTATAACGCCATTCGGTGCCAGAGTTGCAAAGTTGCATCTTAGGGCTAAGTCACCATCCATCACCTTTAAACTAGCTCCATAAGCCTCTATAGGCCCCCTTCTAATATAATGTGTATAGGGGTTGTACCCTAAAATTGATATTGCGGCTATATGACTTTCCGGCGCGATGCCTGGCTCAACGGTGTACATTAAGCCGAGCTTACCCTTGCTGGCTAAGAAGTCCATGTTCGGAGTCTCAGCAACTTCGAGCGGCGTTCTATCCCTAAGCTCCCCTATAGGTCGGTCTCCCATCCCATCAATAACAATATATATGAGTTTTAGACTGGACAATAGGAAACGCACGCTCATTAGAAATCAAGGATTTAGTTGAACATAAAATTTACCTATAGTCCAACCACACTAAAGTCTTTTATTTTTTCATGAAGAAAGTTTTTTATCTGAATGCCTGAGTACTGGAGTTATCTACAATGAAATTAAAGGTTAAATTATTGGATTTAGAGTCTGGTGGAAAATTTATTGTCGTTTTAAACCGTGATGATGCTGAGGATATTGGTGTCTCCGGTCTTGGTAGGGTTAGGATATTAAAGGGGTCTAAAGATGTCACGGCGATAGCTAATTTGGCTGTTGAAAGCATCCCAAGAGGTTGGATTGGTGTATTTAATGAGGTTAAGAGCTATCTTGGTATAGAGGATGAGGAGGAAGTCCATGTTGAGGCAATGGACGTGCCAGCATCGGTCTATTATATAAGGAGTAAGCTTGTTGGCAAAAGATTAACTTATGAGGAGATATATGAGATAGTCAGGGACGTTGTCTCTGGAAGGCTTAGTGAGGTGGAGATAACGGCCTTTATAGTAGCCCTTTACACGTTTGGACTAGACTTAGATGAAGCTGTAAGTCTATCCATCGCTATGGTTGAGACTGGAAGTAAGCTCGACCTAAAGAAACCGCTTATAGTAGACAAGCACTCCATAGGTGGTGTTCCAGGGGATAAGACAACTCTCCTAACAGTTCCTATCGCTGCAGCCTCGGGTTTAATAATACCTAAATCCTCATCAAGGGCAATAACATCAGCGGCTGGCACAGCAGATAGGGCCGGGGTCCTAATGCCAGTCGACCTTCGATTAGATGAGGTACGGGAGGTTGTTGAAAAGACTAATGGATGCATTGTTTGGGGCGGAGCACTTGATTTGGCCCCTGCAGATGACATCTTCATCAGTATTGAGCACCCTCTCTCAATAGACCCCCTCCTACTCCCCTCAATAATGAGTAAAAAGAAGGCTGTTGGAGTAAACCTTCTAGTGGTGGATATACCGACTGGTAGAGGAGCAAAGGTGAAGACTATTGGTGAGGCAGATCTATTAGCTAAGGACTTCCTTGAGCTAGGTAAAAGGCTTGGGATTAGGGTTAGATGCGCTGTGACTTATGGGGAACAGCCGGTTGGCTATGCTATTGGGCCAGCCCTTGAGGCTTGGGAGGCCCTTAACACTCTGATGGGTAAAAGTAGACCATCTGATCTGATTGATAAGGCAGCTCATATAGCTGGCATGCTACTAGAGATGAGCGGGAAAGTAAAGAGCGGTTATGGTAAAGAGTTAGCTATAAAGATGATCGAGAGTGGAAAGGCTGAGAAGAAGCTAAGAGAAATCATAGAGACTCAGGGTGGAAACCCAAAGATAACTCCAGACGATTTACCTTTAGGCTCTGAAAGATACACTATTTATTCAAAGAAGAATGGCATGGTCCTATGGATAGATAATTCTCTGATAGTTGAGGCTGCTAGGCTAGCCGGGGCTCCTAGAAATAAGGGTGCCGGTGTGCTTCTGCATAAAAAGATAGGAGATAAGGTTTCAGCTGGTGAGCCTCTGGCAACAATATTTGCTGAGAGGTCTAGTAAGCTTGAGAGGCCAATAAAGATCTTTGAGGAAAACCTAGTCATAGGTGTTGGGGATAGGGTGGAGATGCTGATCCGAGAGATTAAGGAAAGACTAGTGGTAAAAAAGACTTTCATTCTAGAGCGCTAATATGACTACAAAAGGTTAAGCATAAGTACTTGAGAAGAATTTTCTTTAGAATTGTATTCGTTGAAAGGTGAAGCTCATGGAAGAGCTCTTTAAAGTAGTCCTTGAGCTTATTGAGGCAACCGAAGAGCATGAAAGATATCGTGGTGAGGAGTGTATAAACCTCATAGCCAGTGAGGGCTTAAAGTCGCCAGCTGTTAGGGAGATGCTGCGTCTCGCAATGGATCTTGAATGCAGATATGCAGAAGGTGAAAATGACCTTAACGGACACGTTAAGAAGAGATATTATCAGGGACAAAAATATATCACCATCATAGAAAATTGCGTAACGGATATAATAAAGATGCTCTTTAAATGTAATTGGGCTGATGTACGTTTAGTTTCTGGAACTCATGCGAACCTGGCCGCCTTTAAAGGCATATCTCTAGTAACAAAAAACAAAAAGATGGTCGTGGCACCATTAAGTGCTGGAGCGCACATATCACATGACTATACTGGTCTGGCCGGAATGGTTCTAGGTCTAGAGAATATAGAATTGGCATATGATATTAATAAGATGAACATAGATCCGCATAAGTCTGTCGATATAATTAAGGCTGCTAAGCCTGGAATAGTGACTCTAGGTGGGAGCCTATTTCTATTCCCACACCCAGTCGATGAGCTGAGCGAGACTGCACATGAGGTTGGAGCATATTTAGTCTATGATGGGGCGCACGTTCTCGGATTAATAGCTGGAGGAGAATTTCAGGATCCCCTAAGGGAGGGCGCAGACTTCATAACCGCCTCAACGCACAAAACCTTCCCAGGTCCTCAGGGAGGCGTAATCTTGGCGGAGAACAGGGATGAACGTATGGAAAAGGCTATAAAGAACGTTCAATATGCGATCTTTCCACTTAGTACATCAAATACGCATTTAGGAAGACTTCCGGCAACTGGTATAGCCGCATTAGAGCTAAAGCTTTTTGGAGAAGAATTAGCAAAACAAACTATAAGAAATGCTCAGGTGGCTGGGCAATACTTATATGAGAATGGCTTAAGGGTTCTAGGTGAGCCCTATGGCTTCACAAAATCCCATCAGCTAGCAGTTGATGTAAAAGGTTACGGCGGCGGAGGAAAGGTTGCAGAGAATCTTGAGAGAGCCAACATAATCTTGAATAGGAATATACTACCATATGACGACCAGAATAATCGAGAGAACCCTTCAGGAATAAGAATAGGGTTCCAGGAGGTCACGCGTAGGGGATTCACTGAGAGTGATATCAAATATTTATGCGATCTAATGCTGGATGTGATAAAAGGCAGGCGCAGGTCAGAAGAAGTGAGGAAGGACGTTATAGCTCTGAGAAGAGAACATAATGAAATCAAATACGGATTCCAAAGCGTAAAAGAAGCCATAGAATATTTGCAAAAGAGCCTAAAAGGAATATAATAGGCAGTGAAGAGGGAGCTAATTAAAAGAAATAAGGCTGGGTATTAGCAAAGAATATTTAACCTTTTGATGATCTGGCTTCCTAATTAGTTAGGGAAAAGGTGACGAATGTGAGACTAGTAGATTAATAAAAGAGAGAATTGCTGTTCTGGTTGAGAAAGGCACCTAGGCTCAGAATTAGCAAAAATTCTAAAAATGCCTTCTTCACGAACATATATTTCTACCTTCGACATCTCGAAGAAAAAGATTAATTCATATAACAGAAAAGAAAAATTAAACTAACGCAACTAGGGATAAAT
Source organism: Bathyarchaeia archaeon (assembly GCA_038820405.1). Lineage (GTDB taxonomy): Archaea > Thermoproteota > Bathyarchaeia > Bathyarchaeales > DTEX01 > DTEX01. The sequence goes on along the minus strand of JAWAXL010000003.1, from coordinate 35,338 downwards.
ACGTTGAAGAAAAAAGGAATTGATAAGCAGCTAGATGTCAGCATGGAAGTAGGTAAAAATGGAGAGACTTTTTGTAAGATGGGGAGATGTTAATAGGGTTCTTCTAAATCTCAAAGTTAGCTTGGTTATTTTTCCTCTTAGGTTATAATTACCCTTGGTATTTTCCCAGCTCTTAGTGCGTGGTCTGCTATCACAAATGTTAGACATGCCTCAACCACTGGAACTGCTCTTGGAACTATACATGGATCATGTCTTCCAGCTATCTGGATTTCTTCCTCGCTCATTGTTTCTAGGTTAATGGTTCTCTGCCTTTTTGATATGGATGGTGTCGGCTTAAAGGCGACCCTAACCTTTATTGGCATTCCATTCGATATTCCGCCTATTATTCCACCAGCATTATTCGTTAACGTAATAACCTTCCCATTCTTGATGGTGTATTGGTCATTCGCCTCAGAACCTCTCATGGATGCCACTCTAAAGCCAGCCCCAAACTCAACACCCTTAACGGCTGGTATATTGAATAGCATCTTCGCTATATCTGCATCAAGCGAATCAAATATTGGCTCACCAAGTCCCGCTGGAACGTTAAGCACAATACCCTCAATAACGCCACCCACGCTATCACCATCCCTAGCAGCGCTTAAAATCTCCTCAACCATTCTATTGGCTAATTCCGGGATTGCGCATCTAGCCGGGTTAGCATAAACATTCCTTCTTATATCATCATAGGAGACTTCATCCTTAACCATTATAGAGCCAATCTGTACCGTATGAGCCAATACCTCAACGCCAATTAGGCTTAGGAGCTTCTTTGCGATAGCTCCAGCCATAACGTAAGCTACGGTTATCCGCCCAGAGAATCTTCCTCCACCACGCGGATCACTGTATCCACCATACTTAATTCTAGCAGTATAATCGGCATGACCGGGCCTAGGCTTAAACATGATGGTCTCATAGGGTTTTGAGTCAATATCCCTATTTCTCACAATCATACATATCGGTGCACCGGTCGTGAATCCCCCATAGACGCCGGAAACTATCTCAACTCTATCCTCTTCTCTCCTAGAGGTGCTTATCTCGCTAAGGCCTGGGCGTCTCTTATCCAACTCAGCCTGAATGTCCGATTCATTCAGCGGTAATCCAGCTGGGCACCCATCCAGCACCGCGCCTATGAGTGCTCCGTGGCTTTCACCGAAACATGTGAGGACGAGAGCCTTACCTATCGAGTTACCATTCAATCATATCAGCTCCAAGCAGGCGCATATCCATGATAAATCCTGGATAAGACTTATTTATACATTCAATGTCGCGTATGATTGTTTCGCCATCAGCCCCAAGCGCGGCGACAGTGCAGGCCATGGCTATCCTATGATCCATATGCGGGTCTATCTCAGCACTATGTAGGCGCCCACTCCCATAAATGGCTAGTGAATCTTCTTGAACTCTGATCGAGGCGCCCATCTTAGTGAGCTCACTTAGTAAGGTCTCAATTCTATCAGACTCCTTAAACCTAAGTCTCCTAGCACCACTTATTACAGATTTTCCCTCAGCGAAGCAGGCTAGGGCGGCGCAGACTGGGACTAGGTCTGGGCTATCTCTTAGGTCAACGTTAATTGGCCTTAAGTGTCCATCAATGCCCTTAACTTCAACATAGTCGGGGCCGACGCTAACTATAACCCCCATGCTCCTAAGAATATCAACTATTATTCTGTCTCCCTGAAGGCTATCCTTTAAGAGATTCTCGACCCTAATATTGGATTTCGTTATGGCTGCGGCTGCCAGCGGAAAGGCTGCTGATGAATAATCACCCTCAATAAAATGATTATATGGCTTATACTCCTGCCCACGTGGTACATAGAATATGTCTCCGGAGAAAGAGACTCTCACACCATGCTTCAAAAGTATATCCATGGTTATATCCACGTACGGCTTAGATTCGAGGGGCGTTGAAAGATAAATATATGTATCGTTCTGAGCCATTGGAACCGCGAAGAGCAGGCCCGAAATAAACTGTGAGCTCACATCCCCTCTGATCCCAGCTCTACCACCCCTGATCCCGCCACCAAACACTATTATTGGCGGCCGACCATCACTCCTACTCGAATAACATTTAACGCCAAGCTGACCTAAAGCGTCAAGTAGCGGGCCCATTGGTCTCCTCCTCAGGCTTTCGCCGCCAGTGAGAACTGAGATGCCATCAGCCAAGGCACATACTGGCGTAATGAACCGCATAGTGGAGCCGGACTCACTGCAATCTATTACATCTTCAGGGGTCTTGGGCTTTGGTATGCCACAAACTCTTACTTCATTATCTGAGATAGTTATCTTAGCCCCAAGCAGACGACACGCGTTGATGGTTGCTACCGTGTCATCGCAGAATAGAGCATTATATGTTCTTGATTCCCCATTGGAGAGGGATGAGGCTATCAATGCTCGGTGTGTATGTGCCTTCGATGGTGGTGCACTCACCGAGCCACTTAGTGCTGCTCCGCCCCTAATAACTAAACTGACCATGCTAACCCAACCGTAACATCAAAATGGATGGGCCTTCTCGCGATTGATTGAGGCCTCTATAATCTCACCATCGTATTTACTCCAGGCGCTACGGATATCCTTAATCCTATCTCTTGGGACAACTGCGGCTACCGCTGGACCTTTACCGGAGAGACCTGCAGCTATAGCCCCATTGGCTAACGCATCTATGGCTATATTTGGGTTGTATCCTAAAATGACTGTGTATGCTAAACCGTTCAGGGTCATTGCACGCCAGTAGTCCCCTGAGAGAGCCATTCTATGGAGGGCTTTTATCTCCTCTGCTATAATTCTCATTCTCTTGACATCCGACTTAGCCGTATAAGCCCTTCTATGAGGAACATAAATTAGGATCGTGTGGTCCTCCTCTGGCTGAAAGATCCGAAGTATTCTCCTCTCAAGGTTATCTGTTATAACGATGTTTCCAAAGTAGGAAGCGCATGCATCATCAAATGCACCCGTCACCGTTACACCCGCCTCAATCGACGCGTTAACGCCAATATTAATTGCGGTTAAATCGTCTACTTCCTCACCTAGCGCCGATATTGTAGCAAGGGTTATAGCATTAGCGGCAACACTGCTGCTTTTCAATCCACGTGCAATCGGGATATTTGACTCGGTTTCAACATGAGCCCCATATTGATCATCAACGCCAAAATACTTTAGAACGCGGCTAACAACCTTCTCAATTAGAATTGTGCTCTCTGAGGGATCTGATAGGATTCTACCCTTAATCCTACCAGGCTCATTTGTCAGCCTAACCCTAGCCTCAGTTCTGAGGTTTATTCCTAGGGCTGCCCCTAGACCACATGATATAGCATTAATAATGGTTACGGCGCCATAAGCGACCGCGCATCCAATCAGAGCCAAGAAACCACCCTAATATTCTTTCTCCTTTATCTTCCTTAATGCAGCCTCCCTCATAACCTCTATTGGAGCCTTAACACCAGTCCATATCTCGAAGGATAATGCTCCTTGGTGGACGAGCAGTGAGAGTCCATCAATGGTCTTCGCGCCAACAGACTTAGCCTCCCTGAGAAGTCTAGTCTCAAGCGGCTCATAAACTATGTCAAACACAGTTAAATTTCCGTGAAGTAGCTCCCTTTTAATTGGGGTTTCATTTACATTCGGTTTCATGCCAATTGAAGTCGCATTTATTACTATATCAGCATCTCTAAGCTCCTCCTCTAGGACATTATCTGAGAGGGAACCAGCCCTGATACCAGCGGAGCTGAAGACCCTCCTCAGATCACTCGCCAGCTCCCTAGCTCTCTCAAAAGTTCTATTCAATATCACTAGCTCTTGAACATAGTTAGCAAGTGCGAAGGATATTGATCTTGAAGCTCCACCAGCCCCCAAAATAACCACTTTCTTATCGGAGGGGTCTGAGCTGGCCTGCTTTAAGGCATTAAGTGCACCTAAGCCATCCGTCGTGTATCCTATCAGCCTACCATCCCTATTCAGTATAGTATTTACTGAGCCAGCTAATCTAGCATTCTTATTGAGCTCATCGAGATACTTTATCACGCTTATCTTATGTGGCATTGTAACATTTGCTCCGCGGATGCCGAGCCCTCTTATACCCGAAATAGCCTCTTTAAGTCTCTCTGGAGCAACATTAAATGCAACATAAACATAGTTTAGGCTGAGGTACTCAAAGGCCGCATTATGCATCGTTGGACTTAACGAGTGCTCAACAGGATAACCTATTAGAACACAGACCTTCGTTTCACCAGTTATTCTAATCACTCCAATCTCAGTCCCCTATAAATTTCTCTCATCTCATGAATAGTTATCTGGCCTGGGGCGGTCTCAAAGCCCACTTTAAGTGATGCGTATGTGAAGGATGCCCCGAAAACTGGGGATAAAACCCTCGATAATATGCCCTTACCGCCCATAGCGAAGCAAACTAAATCAACACCTCTACTCATCTTATATGTAAACATTAGGCATTTAATGCTATCTGCAAAGCTATTCGCCATAGTAATAACCTTACATATATCGGCGCCAGATTCAACCTCTTTCCTAACAGTTGCCTCTAGCTCCTCTGTTGAGGGTGTGTGGGAGAAGATATGATGGGAAACTATTACTTTGGCACCGTAATCTTTGGCTCTATTGACGACTTCAGGAAGGTTTTGCGTGTCTAATTCTATGTCCACGTATGTGAAGCCAGCCTCAGCTGCCTTAAGAAGCAACTCAACTCTGTGCTCCTCACTTAACATGCATATGCCACCCTGCCCTCTATGTCTGTTAGTTGCTATTATTGGAACCTGAGAGGCTTTAACAATATCCTTAAGGCGGTTAATGTTTTCTAAGAAATACTCACCTATATAATCTAACCGAGCTTCAACTAGGTCAGCTCCACATGCCTCAGCCTCATGAATCATGTTAATGACACCATAAAAATCTCTAGCAGGGATAGGAGTGCAGATTCTTACCCTCAAATTAATCATTAACCCCCTTTAACTTCCATTATAGTTCACTTAATAAAATTTACTATGGTGCCATAAAGTTCATTGGATGCTTAGTAGAGTAACCGTAAATGGGACAAACATTAAAAAGCAATTTAGCATAAATAATGTGATTTTAAGGCTCAGAATCCAAACGGTTACTTGGTGTTGGTGATGTTCGAGACGCTGGCTCTTAGTGATGATGAGGTTAAAAGTTTGCTTTCTATGAGCGATGTTATAGAGGCTGTTGAATTCGCTTTCAGGGAAAAGGGGTTTAAACGGGTTCAGATGCCTCCGAAAATATATTTATTCTTTGACAAGTATAACGGGGATCTAAGAGCCATGCCATCATACATAGAGACAATAGATGTGGCAGCCGTCAAAATAGTGAATTCTCACTCAGAGAATAGGGAGAAATATGGTCTACCAACAGTTATGGGAATTATAGTCCTGATAGATCCTAGAAGTGGCTTCCCGGAGGCAATTATGGGAGGGACAACAATTACAGGTATGCGAACTGGCGCTGCTGGTGGGATAGCCGCTAAGTATCTCGCCAGAAAAGGATCAAAAAGCGTGGGGATCATTGGAGCTGGGGCTCAAGCTAAACTACAGCTAGCAGCCCTTATAGAAGTCTTCAAGTCACTTGATGAAGTTAAAGTACATGATATAAATGAGAAGAACAAGAAAGCATTCAAAGAAGAGATGGATGCGAGGTATGGTCATATCTGCAGGATAAAGGTTATTGAGAGAGCTGAGGATGCTGTTAGGGGATCTGACATAATTGTTACTGCAACGCCATCTAGGGCGCCTATAGTCATGGACGAGTGGGTTTCCTCTGGAATGCACTTCAATTGTATAGGTGCTGATGCTCCTGGCAAGGAGGAGCTGGATCCACATATTCTTAAGAGAGCTAAGATCGTTGTCGATGATTTGGAGCAGGCAGCACATAGTGGAGAGATAAATGTGCCTTTAAGCATGGGGATCATTTCTAAAAGAGACATTTGGGCGGAGCTGGGAGAGATAGTTGCTGGAAAGAAGGAGGGTAGAGTGAGCGAGGAGGAAATAACAGTTTTTACCTCAACTGGCCTCGCAATACAAGATGCAGTAACTGCTAATCTTGCCTATAAAAAGGCGCTAGAGAAAGGTGTTGGAAGGAGGATTAGAATTATATAACCTTTATGTGACGCCTCTCCTCCTTTCCTCAATTACAAGGAGCATCTGAAGCCCTATTGAAATGTTCTAGAACCTCATAACCCCTCTCCGTTAACTTATTATTTTCGTCCATTCTCTTCAATAACGCTAATAAGATTATGCTTAAGAAGTGACTTTAAAATCTCTCTTGAATTTGCCTATGATAAGTTACATCTATACATTATATTCGTTGGCTTAGTGATCCCCTTACTTATTGCTTTCAAAACCTCTAAATACAATTCAAGCTTTGATCTTCTTCTGGTCATTGCGTACACCAATTTATATCTTAATCTTATGGATTATGAAACTTGTGTAACCGAGAAAAATATGTCAGCGGTTACACACTATATTTGACTATAACTTTTCTGCTGCGTCAAACTTCTATTACTAGAAAAATAACTTTATTACTCTGTGTGTTTATTCTTATCTTGCTATTTCTCTATTATTTCTTCCCAGGCGCTCCAAAACACTTTATTGAAGGCTTTTACTAGGACTGCATAGTTTGTATAAAGGGTGACTGGTTTACCTGATTCTCCATCACCACTAAATTTAGGTTCGAGGAAGAGGAGTAGCATTTCATCATCAGATGTTATGAAAGATAGTAGTTCATCGTTTCCGTATCTGACACACTTAGTACTACATTTTCTTAGATCTCTTAAAAAGAAAGCTCCTGGAGGAGCCGCGGCTATAAACATCACCTTAACACCCCTCCCCGCAACCTTCTCCATCGAATCGAATAACCCGGCATAATAGAACTTATATAAATGGCTCTCAATTGTGAAAGCAGCACATAAATTCTTACTAGAACCCTCAATGATATCCTTAGCCTTTAAGATTACATTTTCATACCCCTCGAGAATCTGGAAGAAATCTTTCTTAATTGGGAAGACATTAATAGTGGGTAAACTACGCCAAATCCCAATTATCTTTTCACTCTCTTCCTCTAGCATTCTTATAGTTAATTTCCTTGATTTTATGGGCAGGTTAAGCGAATCTTCGAGGGGGAGAGCTGCAAACCTTAATGGTCTCCCAAGAATAACCGACACAAGATCCACTTTTTGTAAGTTTATGAGGATCTTATATGTTTCAGTTCTATTAAGTGATAGAAGGGATGAGATCTCACTAGCTTTTCTGGCCCCACATTTGACGAGGAAAATATACACTCTGGCTTCATTCTTTGAAAGGCCGAACTTTACTAGATATTTTTCGATTTCACCAATCTCCTTTTTGTATATCTCATCCATAAGGAGACTCTTTAATCTACCTTTGAAATGCCAGCCTTTCGTACACTCCTCTTTTAGGAGCGCTTTACTTCCTATCTCTAAAATTCCACTCAACTTAAATCGCGCACCCAAGTATTTAGACCCACCCTTAAACCTGATTATTTCCAAAATATTTTATTCTTCTGAAGAAAATGTCGTTACAAAAAGTATAGATAGTTAATAGCCACTATAATTTTAGTTGATTGAAGGTACCTTAAGGGTCTTTAAATGGCGCCAAAGTGTAGAAGATGTGGCATAAATAGAGTCGAGGTCTACTTGACCCACTCTAATCTAAGCTTATGCCCAGACTGCTTCATGCTTTTAACGGAGAGGAAGGTGAGACGCACAGTTGAGACATATAGGATGATTTCAAAGGATGATAGAATTGGCATAGCAGTCTCTGGTGGGAAGGATAGCTCAAGCTTAGCATATATTTTGAATAATCTCTATGAGAAGTTGAACATGACTCTGATATATATTGATCTTGGTGTGCCAGAGTACTCTAAATACTGTTTGGAGAAGGTCGAAGCCCTTGCCAAGATTCTTGGAAGGGAGGTCTTTGTCTATAGCTTAGAGAAGGAACTGGGTTTCACTATAGGAGATGTTAAAGGCACAATTTATGGTAGGAAGCCATGTTCAGCATGTGGAGCGATTAAGCGCTATCTATTCAACAAAATAGCATATGATCTTGGACTAACAAAGATAGCTACTGGACATAACCTAGATGATACTATTGAGGCAATATTCAACTTCTATATCGAGGGAAACGTTAAATCCCTCGTTAGGCTGAAGCCATATTTACCAAAAACACACCAGAAAATAGTTCCGAAGATAAAGCCATTAATAGGCTTAACTGATATGGAATGTGGTTTCTATACAGAGTATAGAAATCTGCCTGTAAGGACTATTGGTTGTCAATTTTCGAAAGGATCTAGGTCAATTAAAAGGAAGGAGCTACTGAACATGATAGTGGAAAAGATACCAAACTTTAAGCATACATTTATAAGTTCTCACTATAAGAGAATTCTGCCACTGCTGGAGAAGGCCCTTAAGGATCAGGGTCAGGGAGAAGCGGAAATATATGACTGCCCAATCTGTGGAATGCCCACATCATTAAGGGATGTGCCATGCCACTTCTGTAAAATAGTGAATTTAATTAGGGGAAGACGTGAGTAAAGTGGAGGCGAAAGCCCCTTAAAAAGGATAGAGCCACTATTTCTTGAGACTCTCAGTCTCCTTTAACCTATTATGGAAGCATGTTTCTTTGCCTAAGTGACAGGCCGGACCCCTAGACCTAACAATATATAACACTGCGTCCAAGTCACAGTCAACGAATATGCCTATAACCTCCTGAACGTTTCCAGATGTTTCGCCCTTCATCATAACCCTTCCATAAGAACGCCTATAATAGTGGGCATATCTGGTCTCAATTGTCTTTTGGAGGGCCTCCTTATTTACATAGGCGAGCGTTAGAACTTTTTTAGTGCCCTCCTCCTGAACGACAACTGGAAGTATGCCCCCACCCTTCTCAAAATTCAGCTCGTCTATACTTACGCTCTTTAGGATCTTCATAGTCTAATGGGTGCACCTCTCTCATAAAGGTACTTTTTGATGATGGGTAGGATATTTATTGTAGTGGAAGACTGATGCTGCTAGGGCTCCATCAGCCTTACCTATTGTTAAAGCCTCTAGGAAATGTTCTGGTTTACCAGCTCCACCACTCGCGATTACTGGTATATTGACGTGTTCAGATACGCTTCTAGTCAATTCAATGTCGTACCCAAGTTCAGTTCCATTTCTATCTATTGATGTTAACAGAATCTCTCCAGCGCCGCGCTCCTCACATTTGGTGGCCCACTCAATAGCATCCACTCCAGTGGGCTTGCGTCCACCATAGATATATACTTCAAACCGGTATGACCCTTCGGATCCTTCAATAATGTTCCTATCTGATTTATGCTCACATCTCCTCTTGGCATCTATAGCTAAGACTACATGTTCTGAGCCGAACGTCTTAGCAAGTTCCATAATGAGTTCCGGCTTTTTAAAGGCTGCTGTGCCGATTGAGACTTTATCCGCACCGCTGGATATAACTGTCTCGGCATCCTCTAAGCTTCTTATACCGCCTCCAACGGTGAAGGGTATATTTATCTCTGATGCAAGAGTCCTAACAACATTTATTAATATGTTTCTCTTTTCTATCGATGCAGTTATATTTGGAAAGACTAGCTCATTAGCTCCATCGTCCTGATACCGCCTAGCTAGCTCAACCGGATCACCCGCATCCCTAAGATCCACAAAATTTATGCCCTTAACCACCCTGCCGTGATCAACATCCAAGCATGGTATTATAGGCTTAAATTTAGTCATATTGGGGGCACCACAAAGTAATATCTCATTTAGATGTAACTTTTAAAGCTTCCTTTAGGCTTATACGCCCCTCATATAATGCCCTTCCGATAATAACTCCATAGAGACCAAGATCCCTTAAGGATATTATGTCATCTAGGCTTCTAATCCCGCCAGATGCAATTATATTAGCGCCTAGATCAAGGATTCTGGAGAGGTTCTCTATATCTGGCCCAGCTAACGTCCCATCACGCTGAACTGATGTCACCAAAAAGAACCTTGCCCCAATATTAATAAACCTCTTCATAGACTCCTTGAGATCCATTCCCGTCCCCTCCCTCCAACCATCAATCATGACGACTCCTCCTAAGTGATCCAAGGCAATTACAATTCTATCTGATCCCACTTCTTCTAAGAGGGTCTCGAGAGCTCTTGGGTCCTTGAAAGCCATTGAGCCGATAACGATCCTTCTGGCTCCTAAGTTGATTATCTGTCGTGCTTTCTGAACACTTCTAATGCCGCCGCCAACCTGTACTGGAACATTTAGGGCACGAATTATCTCACTTATAATTCTAATGTTATCCTCCTTGCCAAGAGCAGCATCAAGATCGACTATATGAATTAGATTTACACCCTCGGACTCCCATATCTTAGCAACGGCTACAGGGTTTCCGAGATGCTCGTAGAATCTTGCGTATTTGGGATCACCACGCAAGAGCCTGGCAACCTTACCACAGAAAAGATCTACTGATGGTATGACGAGCAAGTTTAACACCTAATCTTAAGTCTATAAGACACTTTTTGAGCTCGGCACACCAGTCCTCCCAATATCTATCGAAAATGCTTGCCTGAGGGATAGGGCAAGAGCCTTGAAGGCTGCCTCAACTTTATGGTGGTCATTTAATCCATACTGAATCCAAATATGGATGTTTGCTCTGAGAGAGTTTGCTAAAGTTTCTAGGAAATGGTATATATCCTCACATGGCATGTCCTCCACATTTTTACCCTCAAGCTTTAAGTCAATCTTCGGGTAGGGTCTATTGGAGATATCTACTGTCGCAAAGGCTAATGAACAGTCCATTGGAACAATTGCATATCCAAACCTCCTTATGCTAGTAGCGTCTCCAAGAGCCCTCCTCAGCGTCTCTCCTAGACATATTGCTACGTCCTCAATTATGTGATGACTTAAGTCCCCTCTAGCCTCAACAGATAAGTCAATTAAGCTGTGGGTTGCCAAGGATCTGAGCATGTGATCCAGGAAGGATACTCCAGTCCTAACATTTGAGGCACCAGTGCCATCGAGTTTAACCCTAACCTTAACCTCTGTCTCAGCGGTTTTTCTATAGTGCTCCGCCTCTCTCAAAGTACCGCCTCCTAGTAGTCTCGATAATTAATGGAATTTCATTAACAGATGGGGAGATAATATCACAGCCGAATTTAAGGAATTCCCTCAAAGCCTTATCTTCAGCACCCGTATAAGCGTATACTCCGGAAAACATAAATCTTGGATCAATTCTATTAGCCCTGTCTGTTGTCAACGCATCCTCGATCGAATCACCCACGTAAAGTGCCATTCTAAAGGGCTCTAGACTCCATGCAGACCTAAGCAGTGAATATGGATTGGGCTTAATAAGGCTGATCTTAATGAAGCCTCTGCTCAAGTATTCTCTCTCAACCTCCTCTATATTGTCTAAGAAAATGAGCGCCCTTGTATTAAAGAGGTCTAGAAGTCCTCCTAGAATATATTTTATTGCGGCGAATCTGCTCCCTGAAGCTATTCCGAACCTAGGTCCACTAATAAGCGAAGACAATTTATTGAGGGTTTCATACCTAACTATGACCCTACTATTCTCAATTGTTCCGCGTTCATGAAAGATTTCAGGTTCAATATTATGTATCTTTTTGAAGAGATCTGAACCACAAAATATTTCTTCAAAAACCGCAGTTATAATTCCCTTATCAACTCTCCTAGACCCATAGAGAAAATTCTTTAGCGTATTGTAGGTTTCTTCTGAAATGCCTTTTGAGGAGAGTATTATTCTATCGATGGAGGCCACCCCAGTGTGATCAAGCATGGATGTTAATTTTTCAAGCTTAGTATATAGGTTATCGATATTTACGTCCTTAACATATACTTTCCCAGCTACTGCTTGTATTCTTTCGGAAACACCACTCTTGCTATTAAGAGATCTGATTATTGTTGTTAGCTCTTCAAGAAATTTAGGCGGCATCTCAGATAACAGAAACATTAGTAAACCGTAGACTATATCGTAGTCATTGTTGAATCCCCCACTTTTCCTAAAAAGAAATATTATTTCGCTCGTGATTAGATCTTCCGGAATCTTATAACCTGTAAGTCTCTCAAATATCCATGCCGTTGCCTTCGCTATCGCTTTATCATATGATTCCCTAACATCTATTAGAACTCCATCGCAATCAAATATCACGGCATCTATTTTATTGATATCCTTCAGTCTGCTCTCCTTAATATATGCATCCCCAGAATTAAGGCTCATTTTAATATACCCTTTAGGCTCCTTTATACATGACATCCCTAAGCTCCCCTATGAAGCGCTCCATCATATCCCTTGGGGCAACAGTGACTCTCAAACAGTTATCGAACTTTAGTACTTTACCAATATTCCTTATAATAATTCCCCTTCTAAGGAGGCTTTCATAAATCGCTAATGAGTTTTCATTCGCTTGGAATAACACAAAATTTGTCTCTGAAGGAAAGGTCCTCACACCAATAATATTATTTAGTGATGCTATAAGTCTCCTCCTCTCACTTCTAACAGCATTAATGGTATCCGTTATCTCACCCCACTTCTCAAGCATCTTAATGGCAACTCTAAGCGCAATAGCCGAAACTGGATATGGCATCTGAAACCTCTTATCAATGGTTCTGGCAAGTCTTCTATTGGCGACAAAGTAGCCAACTCTTAAACCAGCTAAGCCAAACGTTTTAGAGAACGTTCTAAAAATTATTAGGTTGTCAAGATCCTTGGCAGCATCGATGAGGGTTGTCCCGGAGAAGTCAGCATATGTTTCGTCTATGGCCACCAGCCCCTCAAACTCCTCAGTAAGGTGCAGTATGTCTTCCCGCTTTAATTGGTTGGCTGTGGGATTGTTTGGTGAGCATAGAAATATTATTTTTGTTCTTGATGTCACCGCAGATAACATCGAGTTAACGTTTAAGGAGAAATCATCTCTCAGCGGTATACTTTTATAAGCGGCTCCCTGAGATCTGACGCATCGTTCGTAAATGGAAAATGTGGGCTCTATTGATAGAGCCTCGTCACCATCTCTAAGAAATATTCTTGATATGAGCTCTATCAGCTGGTCGCTTCCAGCGCCGATAACTATACACTCCTCTGGGGCATCAATAAGTTCACTTATAGCCTTCTTCAATTCTTTATATTCATCTCTAGGGTAAATTCTAGGGTCTGTTTCCTCAATGACACATCTTAGAACCTCCCTTAAAAGGTGAAGAGGTATAAAGAAGTTCTCATTTGAGTTAAGTTTTAGTATTTCGGTGGGATCTTTCCCGAGCTTTGAGGCTAGTCCCTTAATGGTCTCGCCGACATCATATGTACTTAGGCTTAGTGCTTTATCGATTATTTCTTCAATTATCTTCTTTCCAGCCAATCACTAACCCTCCTGCTTATGGCAAGGGCGTGTTTAGTCAGTCCCTCACTCTCAGCCAAGGTTATCGCAGCATCTGACAGCTTCCTTAAGGCTTCTGTGGGACACTCAGCGATGCATATGAACTTGATGAAATCTAAGACCGAAAGGGGCTGATATACATGACCGTAACCTCCTGTTGGGATTACATGGCTTATTCCTAAGCAGTAATCGCTTATTGAAACTGGTGTTGAATCTCCTATCAATATTAACCCAGCTGAATATATTCTAGAAGATATTTCATAAGAATCCTTGGCAATTATTTCTAAATGTTCTGGAGCAAAACTATTTATGAAATCTATAGCCTCGTCTAGATCATCCGCTATTAGTAGCCATGCACATTCATCCAACTGAGCATCGATCATACACACTACATCCTCATATACACGCTTAGCTAAATCCATCGATGTGGTGACCAAAACAGATATGCTCCCAAATTCATGCTCTAGCTGAGAGACTAAATCTAGCGCTATGTGATGCGGGTTGGCAGTCTCATCAGCTAAAACCATTATCTCACTCGGACCAGCCGGATGGTCTATTGGGGTATCCCGGGAAACAAGCAATTTGGCAGCCGCAACATATCGATTTCCTGGACCAACAATCTTTTTAACTGGCTTAATACTCTCTGTCCCATATGCCATTGCAGCTATTGCCTGGGCTCCCCCAACCCTATAAATTTCATCTACCCCACCTATGTCAGCTGTCACAAGTATTAATGGGTGTACCTCGCCAGTTTTTAGTGGGGGTGTACAAACAATAACTCTTGAGACTCCAGCGGTTTTGGCTGGAACTGTGGTCATTAGGAGTGTACTCGGATATGGGAACCTTCCACCGGGCACATAGCAGCCGATACTCTCAATAGGCCACGGCTTCAACTGCATTTTAACGCCAAGATCATCAATATACTCAAAGCTCATTTTTGAGAGGAGGTCTTTCTCAAATACATAAATCCTCCTCTTTGCAGCCTCTATGGCTGATATCTGCTCCTCGCTAACTTTGTTATAGGCTTCCTCAATCTCTTCCGGTGTAACTTTAATCCTATTAATATTTAACTTAACTCCATCAAATTTTTCAGTAAGCTCTATTAGGGCTCTGTCCCCTTGCTCCCTAACATCCCTAATTATCTTCTCGACATAATCTAGTATTTCATCATATAGGCCCCTCTTTCTTGGCCACCTATCTCTTAAGAAGTTTTCTCGTATTTCACTCAGCTTAAATATTCTTCCTGGCAAGTCTCAGATCTCTCCATTTGTCTTTCCACTTGCGGAAATCTCCTCTAATGGAAGAACTTGCCTAGGCTCATAAACAACTAATCCCTGGGCAAGTCTCCTCAATATTGGAAGGAGTTCTAGAAATTGATCCTTGTCTATCACGGTATTCACAGAATACCAGTTCTCATCCGCTAAGGGTGCTATCGTGGGTTTTCTGAGGGCAGGGAGCTTCTCGAGGAGTGCTGGAAGATTCTCCTTGCGCACGTTAACAAATATGTGCAGCTTTTTCCTACCATCAATAACCCCCTTAAGGAGTGTCAGAACGTCATATATTTTTTCGCGCTTTATTGGATCTTTGAGGGAGTTCTTGTTTGCTATAAGTAGTGCTGAGGACTCCATTATAACCCCAATGGGCTTCAGATTATTCCGCTCAAGCGACTCGCCAGTCTCCATCACATCAATTGTTGCATCAGCCTCCTCTGGAGGTTTAGCTTCAGTTGCACCAAAGGAAAGGTATAGTATAACCTTGTCGTTATCACCCTTCCTCCACCATGGCGTAACCATTATTGGCTCTTTATTACCATAAAGTCTCTTATATGTCGGATTATTCATTAAATAATCTGCAGAAACATTGAGATATTCAGTTGATATTCTTAGAACCCTACCTTCCCTATTAAACTTCTCAAGTAGACTTGAGAGATCATTTACATCAGTCCATGATTTTGGAACAGCCAATACGAGCTTAACCCTACCATACTCAAGGTTTAATAAAATCTCAACATCGGCACGCGTTTCCCTTATCCAGTCTATACCAGTTATACCTATGTCATGTAATCCATCAGCAACGTATACTGGTATCTCCTGAGGCCTAAGGATCTTTAGTTCAATCTTCGGGTCATTTATTGACGGTCTATAGGAGCGCTCGGCTCCAGAAATAGTGTAGCCAGCTCGCTCTAATAGCTTAAACGCTCCCTCAGCGAGATGCCCCTTAGGGATAGTAAAACTAATTTTACCCATAATTGGATCACCATAAATGCTTTCTTACTAATTTATTCATCAACTGGCTATGCATCAAAATACAAGTAAAAATAGCATAGCGTCTTCCAGAAGTAAAAGAAATAAGGGTATTATTAATTGATGTGAAGACGCCCACCCAACAACCTTCACACCACAGCTAAGGATGTAAACGTCTTCTCCATATAAATTTATTCCTTCCCCTTTTTAAGCTAGTGAATGGAGAGATTTGTTAGCCAAGTTATTATTCGCTATGCTCTATTAAATTAATCTGTAAAACAACGTTTGCCGAATATGTCTGCCCATATTGTGAAATGCTCAAGGAGAATTGAGTAGAATATTCCACAAGCAGACATGTACCATGCTCATAGTATCCGTATCCGTTTACTGTTCCCGTTACTGTAGTACCTTGAGATGTGACTTGGAGGTCAGGTATTGAGAAATCAATCTTAAAAACTTTAAGTTCGCCAATATTGGCGAATGTTTTTGTTGTGAGTTCACTAAACCTAATGTTTACTGTCCCAGTTATATGTGCGCCTGATATATCTAAGGTAAATTGTGTACTAATTTGCTCTCCAATTCTTGCCTCTGCTTTCGGAAATCCCCCTCCAAACCCAGGAATACTGGGAGTATTTGCCATTAAACTATAAAGTTGCTGAATTTCTGGAGGAAGTTCTCCAACTATATTTCCATGTTTATTTATTTTAATAGTAAAGTACGTAGGATAACCATCAGTCTCTGGAACAATTTGATAGTGAATTATATAATTCTCTCCATCGAAATCTAACACCTCCATGGATATTCTTGTAGTCTGACTGATCTGCTGCCCTAATACACTTATCGTCAGAGTCAGCCCATAAGTTGCTTTCTCTCCCTCCTCATAATTGAGTATTAGAGGAATCGTCTCCCCACCACCTAAGGGGAAGCCAGTTGTCATAATTACGGTAATAGCAGCTATAACAATTATGACTAACCCTATAACAATATACAGTCTTTTCCTAGAAACTTTGGTTACGGGTGGTGGCGGTGGAGGTGGGGGAGGCGGAAGCTCATCAAACTTATGCTCTTTCATAATGATAGTGTACATTATTTTAACTCCCTACTAACGGTTTTAATGTTATTTTTGATAAAAATTATTATTTATGATTTTCCAAAATACTCTTCTCATGACCCCGAAGAGACTAAAATAGCCGTCATAGATAACTTGCATCTTGCATATTCATTGAGACATTTCGTGTCATGTAGACGCTTGCTACAACTAAGTTATTTTAAATGCTGCCGCATATCAGCCCTGTAAAAGAGGCATTTTAATACCTATTATAAGAGATCGCTGCTAATTGCAGCATATTGTTAGTCACTCTTTACCTAATCCCCCTAAAAACCAGCGTGCTCATTATCCAAGCGCTTATGATATTTTCACTTCCCAAATTTCTGAAAATAATGGAATTAACTTTTAATCATGTATATCGATTTTGAAGGCTCTCCATCGATTTATGTCCACCAAAAATTATATTGATGCAATAACTTTAAGGGTCTGTTCATAATAGCGCGGCCCATAGGTTAGCGTTATTTGGTGGAATTTACCCTTTTTTGTATTCACTCTTTCTAGGTTCCCCTCAGCGTAGACAATTTCATCCCTAAAACATTGCATCCTAAATTCCTCAACATAGGAAATAACTTTGAGAATATCATCGCATCTTGGTCCCTCAAGGATCTCAACTGGCTCAACATAATATATTGAGGGCATAAATGGGCCATCCTCATCATTGATAACTTTAAGGATGGCCTTTATCCAGCCTACTCGACTTGTACTAATGATCTCTTGATATTCGTTAGATATTTCTTGCCATGCCTTAACTGGTTCAAACTCCGCCTTTATCCTCCACCCAGAGGATTTGTCATGGAAGACAGCATATATTAGCTTCCGTCTTTGATGCAAAAGAAACTCCATCGGGTTTATATTTCTAAAATGCCAGACTTTACCACTAATTGGGCTATCATCGGCAAACTCGTTTTTCAAGGGATATCTCCCTTGATTATATAATTCGTTTAATACGTCACGGATCTCTTCTAAATGCTTTCTGCCATAAATGATAATGTCGAGGTCAGAGAATTTTGGGTTATGGAAGCCATGGAGAAGTGAGCCGAAGATGCCGAAATTTTCTAGCGGAAGCCCCTGATCCTCAAATATTATTAGAAGGCTTTGAAGGGCGCGGATTAACTCATCAGTCAGACTTGATCCAATAAGTTGTCTAAGTTTATCCTCTGGTCTCCTAATCTCCTTAATGTCCTCATGTTTTACTCCAATAACCTTTCTTCCCAGAAACCTCTGGTCCAGCATATATTTAGGATACTTCTCTAGTAAGAACTTCCATCCCTCATCACCATAAAATTTATAGAAGACCCTTTTTCCATCGCTTCTGTACGCTTTTGTGTTACTTGATTGGTAGATCTCCGATGGAGCGTACTCAATATCACATATGTAACCATCTGGTGGGTGCGTGTAGCCTAGAACCCTAAATATAAGACCTTCCGGTGTAATAATTGCGTCTCTATCCCTAAGTCTTATATGGCCAAATATACTCGTCCCCACCTTCAGCCGTCCCAACGACAACCTGATGAAAAACCCTGCCACTTGAGGAATCTTTAACCCGCTCAAGTATTCCGGAAACCTTGATCATATCGCCCCTTCTAGCAACATTCCTATAGCATCCGACCATCGAGACAACCCTTCTCGGAACAATCTCGCTGGGAAGATCGGAATCCATGCCCAGTGGAGAGTAACCCTCTACCTCATATATTGCTGGGCGGAACATTGTCTCACTATCGTCCCTAACCCTACACATGAATTTGACTGGCTTTATAGGAGTATAATAGTATTGACCATACCTGACATTTATCTCTTCAGGTCTTCGAACAGCCGTGTACATGAATATTCTATTCTTATATCTAACTCTATATTTTCTCACATTATCCAACCTATTCTTCGATACATAGCTAAATAATTCTTCCTTGACCAGCCTGCCTATAGCGGCTTCAACCTTCCTAAAGTTATCCCCACCGTAGACGACGATATCTATATCGGACTCATCGCCATGCATGTCTAGGGCTATGGATCCATGCAGACCAAACTCCTCTATTGGAACCTTAGAGGCACTTGAAATAGTCATGATAATTTCCACAGCCATCTCCTGGAGTCTATCCCTCTCCGACTTCCTAATAAGAGTCTGTAGACAATACCTTGGGACGAAGATCTTCTTAATATGTCTGAGCGGAACGCTAATAACCTCTTTACCTCTAAATAGGCAAAAGTAGACATAGTTAGGGAAATTCTTCTTAAAGGTTTCTATAAGGCTTTTGTAGTTGTCAGCAGTATAGAGTTTCTCAGCACGAAGTAACTCAACCCCAAAATATATCCATTTTCTTTCCAACACACTTATATTAAATAGATCTTTGAGCTTCAAGGGAAAATATTTGAGGAAGGAGAAGACACGGTCCTTCGGGTGCTCATAGCCGAATACGTTGAAGATGAAGTCCTCATCAGTTAATAGTGTATTTCCATCGAGGAGGAACGAATCCATGGAGCGCCCAGCAATTATATCCTTAATCTTAAAAATATTTGTTTCCTTTCTTCTTGAGACATCAATTATCCTTAATCCCAGTACTGTTACGTTGAGAGAGGTTAATAAAGTAAGAGTGAAATAATAGTTATTATTAATGTTTTCACTCTCAATTCTTTTTCATATGCCTAATTTTCATCTTCCAGATCTGCTTTGCTAGATTCTCAATATATTCTCTCCTCTCCAGCTCCCTGAGCCACTTGGATGGTATTGCTTCTGCACCATGATATGCGCCGCTTATAGCTCCCGTCATCGCTCCAATAGTATCAGCATCGCCGCCTAAGCTCACAGCATATTCCAGAGCGCCCCTAAAGCTATTGAGATTGCGCAGAAAACAGTATATTGCCGTTGGGACGGAGTTAAAGGCTTCAACGCTATTACCGAGCCCTTTAACAACAATAAGTTTGTTCTCCTCTTCTAGGAGGAGAAGAACCATTTTGAGCTTAAGCCTATAAACATTATTCTCCGTGAGACTTATAAGATTATCAAGGAAATCACGTGGATTAATTCCCTTAGTTTTGTCAGCCTTTACCGCTAAGGAAACTGCATATGCCTGTATAATAGCGCCCTCAATTCCAAGCTCATGCGCATGAGTTATTATACTCTGATTACGCGCAACTTCTCTCAACATTTTTGGATCGTCAAAGTAGAGGAGACCTACAGGAGCAACTCTCATGGCGGCTCCGTTCCCAAATGAGCCAGCACCACCGAAAAGTTTTTTAGCAGCTTCTTTCCATGGAACGCCAGATTTTATTAGCCCGAAAACCATTGGCGGACCAATTGCATAACCTCTCCAAGGTTCTTTTTCGTAATTTTTTATGAATGTCCAGGCCATGTGTTCCCCATTAAATCCCCTATTGGCGATGAGGGATTCGGCAACACCTATCATCATATGTGTATCATCACTCCATGTCCCATTATAAGAGCCTAAATAATATCCTAGGCCTAAGACATCGCCGACGGCGCAGCCTAGCATACATCCAATAAACTTGGATAGCAATTGACCGTAGTTTGATGGCATTATGTTCCCCTATTTAGACACTATATTGGAGCATTATTTTTATTGCTGAATGAACAATGCACATCGTAATTGCTAGGCTGATATTATCTCGGGAACCGCAACCCCAATCTTATATATCCATCCACCAGAGCATCCATGCTAATAATCCTGCTAAAAAGGACAGCGCAGCCAAAATAAACCTTCTCTCCACGGAATAGATTATACACGTAGCTCCAGCTGAGATAAAGAACAGTATCGATACTATTAAATGGATTCGGCCATAAATTTCGTTGAATGTCGTAACTGCTTGCAGCATTAGAGCTGAAAATAAAAGTGAGATGCTTATGTATTTGGCATAATTTATCAGGGATTTAGCTGAATATAGGGCAACTAAGAAACCAGATACTAATAGACCTAAGTTAAATATTGGTGCAACATTACTATTCTGGGCGTGTCCAAGATCGCTTAATGCGCTGGTGTACCAGCTGAAAGATTGTAAGAGATTTATCGATAGCACTATACAAATATATGCTATCAGCGGCCCAATAATGCCAAAGAGGGTGAAGAGCTTATCTCTAATCAGGCTACAACACTTCCATTAATTTTAAGTTATATTTTTATTACTCTTTTATTTATACATGATTAGAAGTTTTAAACTCTCTGTAGATAATGCACTATAGTTTTTCTAAGGCTTTATAAAGGAAAGTTCTTTGTCTGTCCTACATTAAAAGTCGCCTAGTTTTACTCTTCATGGTAATGAAGATCTTGTGGAAATCCTTGCCTACCTAGTTTCCATAGAAATTAGGGTTTTTATGCCATCCTTAAGCGATGCACTAGCCTTAAAACCCAGCATCTTCTCGGTTTTTGTTGTGTCCGCCAGCGTATGATATACATAGTTTTTAATGGGGTTAGGCTTATATATTGGCTTAATATCCTTGCCGAGCAGCTCATTAATAATTTCGACAACGCGGTTAAAGGTATGCGCTACACCCGTCCCGATATTGAAGATCTCACATTCAAAATCCTTCTCATACGCTAATATAAATGCGTTCGCGACATCACTCACATATATAAAGTCTCTTGTCTGAGATCCATCACCATATATTATTGGTGGTTCATCCCTCATGATGGACCACAAAAACTGTGAGACTATGTTCGCATATTTGCCCTTATATTTCTCTTTAGGTCCATAGACGCTAAACAATCTTAGGCCAACGGACTTAACTCCATAGAGGTCATTGTAAAGCTTTGCTAGCCTCTCAATTGCGTAGCGGCATTCTGTGTAATAATCTGTTATATATATTGGCATACCCTCTCTATATGGGAGTGGGTTACCATTATAAATGCTGCTTGTGCTTGCATAAACAACTTTGCACTTTTTCTTTCTAGCATACTCGAATATTATTATAGCATCATTGATAGTCTTTCCAACTAAAAATGGATCACTTTTATACATTGGCGATGAAGATGGCATGCCTAAGTGGAATATGACGTCGGCGTAGGGAACGAGTCCTTCCATATGCTCATATCCATAAGCATAGTATTCGACATCTAAGCCCTTGATGTTCTCCAGACTTCCAGTTGACAAATTGTCAAACACTTTGACGTCCCATCCATCATTAACTAACCGCTCAACGAGATTACTTCCAATGAATCCACACCCACCAGTAACAATAGCCCTCAAAAATAATCACCGCACAATAATTTTAGACTCTTAAAATTTTAAATTTTCTCTTTGGATCTTATAAAATATCTCGCATTTATTATTAGAAGTTGCCGTATCTCCAGAGAATCTTAAGGAATTCATGCTTAATGAGAACTTTTGAGTACCATGAATTTAGGATTAGTGAAACCTTTAATACATTGTTATTTTCTTTTTATTTTCTGGTGCTGGGAATGTGTTTCTATGTCAAGCCAATAGGCGTTGTGCATGTTAATCTAAGTGATGAGGAAGTTAAAGATAGATGGGTTGAGGGGGTCGAGGGTGTAATAGAGGTTTATGATGAATATGTCCCTGGTCTGAAAGGTATAGATGGATTCTCTCATCTTATAATTATAGCATATCTACATAAGGTCTCTGAGGAGGAGCGTAAGGTTCTCAAAGTTAGACCTAGACGCCTAAGACTTCTTGGATTAGACGTTAATAGGCTGCCGGAAGTCGGCGTTTTCTGTACTGACTCGCCCCACAGACCAAACCCACTAGCACTAACGATTGTAGAGTTGCTTGAGAAAGAGGGAAAATTCCTTAAAGTCAGAAACTTGGATCTCTTTGAGGGGACGCCCGTACTTGACATAAAACCTTATACACCATTGAGAAAAATAGATAAAATAAGGCTTCCAACCTGGTATCAAGAAACCTCAGAAAAAGCAAAAAGTTTACGTCTTAGAGAACTCTGATTTTTAAGCTATTATAAAAAGTTCAGGATGATAGCCAAAGGATCTTCATCCCTCTAATGACCCTATCATGTCATGGGAATAGATTCATCAAAGACCCAATTCTACTTTGTCTGCAAACCCAAGAATTAGCTGCCTAAAATTAGAGAGAAGGAATTGTTTTCCATCCGAGCCCTACCTAAATGGTTGAAAGTACGCTATCCGCAAAGCGCTTCATCTCTTCAACTCTCGGAAAGGTTATCGTTATATATGTGACGCCAACATTAGCATACCTAAAAATAGTGTCAATTATTTGATCTGGCTTATCAAATGGAAGCTCATCTAATGTTACCGCAAAATCCATTTTTCTGCCTCCACTAATCTTCTTTATGAAATCTATGCTCTCCTTAGCTTTCTCCGGAGCAATTGGTAGGCTATACCAACCATCGGCTAATCTGGCTGAGAGCTCCATGCTCTTGGTAGAGTTGCCGCCGACCCATATGGGGGGATGAGGCTTTTGTAGGGGCTTCGGCAGCATAACGGCTTCATTAATGCGATAATATTTTCCATGGAAGGTAACAGTCTCCTGTGTCCAAAGGGCCTTCATGATTAGAATGGCTTCTCCTAATCTATCAATTCGGTCATCATGTTCTTCCCAAGGAATACTAAAAGCATCATATTCTTTCTTGAACCAGCCTGCGCCAAGACTCATTATAAGTCTCCCATTAGATATAATGTCGAGCGTTGCAGCCATCTTTGCTGTCATTGCTGGGCCCCTAAACGTTGGGACCAAAACATGAAAGCCCAGCTTGACGTGCTCTGTTAATACTGCTAGTGCGGACATTACTGTGCAAGACTCATGACAATAAAATTCTTTTCTGGGCACTGGAAAAGGATGGATAAGATGATCAGAGACCCAAACGGAGTGAAAACCTAACTGCTCAGCTTTCAAAGCCCTCTCCTTAATCTCCTCCCAGCTTGGTGTAAGCCACTTTCCCTGTAAAACAACGCCAATAGGTATTCTCATACATCTCACTCACTAATATTGTCTGTAAAGCATGGCTTAAATAACTTACTGATGTCTCACGGATATGATGGAACAGGATTATAATGTATTGCCTAGCCTTTGCCTACTGATGCTGGCCATAATGTCTCACTTAACCCAAAGACATGGCGCTTAAGCGATGTATTTAGAATCAAATCATTTGCTAACATCTTTACACCTATTCTTAGTCCTTATTAAATCACGTATCTGAAAGATAATTTTGTGAGCTATCCTTGAACCTAAAGCTGTCTCTGAATTTAAAGAATTTAAGGTACCTTATGCGCTTACTTTCTTTATGTAGAGTTTCCGAGGGTAATGTGCGTGGCTAGGATTTATAATTCCATTCTTGATACGATAGGTAACACACCATTAGTTAGACTAAATAAGGTGACCGAGGGCCTAAAGTGCACTATTCTCGTGAAGTTAGACTTTCTTAACCCAGCTGGGAGCGTTAAGGATAGGATTGGTCTTAGCATGATCGAGGAGGCTGAGAGGCTTGGCCTAATTAATAAGAACACGGTAATAATAGAACCAACCAGCGGCAACACTGGCATAGCTTTAGCGATGGTCGCTGCAGTTAAAGGCTACAGACTTATTGTTGTCATGCCCGAAGACGTTAGTGTTGAGAAGCGCAAAATTATTAAGGCTTATGGCGCTGAGGTCGTCCTAACTCCAGCTAAGGAAGGTATGGGGGGAGCGATTAGAAAGACTAATGAATTAGCATCTAAGATCCCACACTCCTTCATCCTGAACCAGTTTAATAACCCAGCAAACCCGAAGGCACATAGGGAGACGACTGGCCCAGAAATCTGGAGAGATACCGATGGAAAAGTGGATATATTTGTTGCTGGAGTGGGAACTGGTGGAACATTAACTGGTGTTGCGGAGTATATAAAGCCGCTTAAGCCGGGGTTTAAAGTTATTGCTGTGGAACCTTATAGTTCCCCGGTTTTAAGTGGTGGTAAACCAGGCCCACATTTAATTCAGGGAATAGGACCTGGCTTCATACCATCTGTTCTCAGGATAGACCTAACAGATGAAATTGTTAGGGTGAGAGATGAGGATGCTATTAAAACGGCCCGCCTACTTGCAAGGAAGGAGGGTTTACTTGTTGGGATATCCTCTGGAGCGAATGTCTTTGCCACCTTAGAGGTTGCTAAGAGATCAGAGAATGAGGGAAAACTCATAGTCACTATTCTTCCAGACGGTGGTGAGCGCTATTTAAATACCATCCTGTTTGAGTAGGAACCGATAAATTTTTCCTTAACTTCCAGATAGAAATTAAGGTATTTCATGCCATAAGGTTGTGTGAGAGAATTGGAAAGTTTCCTTGAGAAGGTTGATAAGACAACTCGTGTATGGGCCTCTGAAGAAATGCTTGCTTCACTATCGAAGGTTGATGAGTATGCTGAGGAAAAATGGCTTGAGGAGGGTCTTCCAAGACTTGTTGAGAGGATGGTTAAAAGTTATGAGGAGTATGGTGGGATAAACCAGTCCGGTGACATGGAGCTACCATCAAAGCACGCAGTTATAGAGATACTAGAGAATCTACTTTCCACGCTTTTTCCAGGATACTTTGGAAACGTTAAGGTTGATAAGACTAATATAAAATATTTTGTTGGCAGTGCCCTGAGCTCTATATACTCTAGGCTCGTTAAGGAGGTTGAGAAGAGTCTCAGATACCTCTCTAGACACTTTGGAGTCGGTTCTGAGGAGGCATGCCGCAAAAGAGCGAGAGCTATTGTCAGAGAGGTTCTTGAAAAGCTCCCGGAGGTAAGAGCTATGTTAATCGGTGATGTCCGGGCAGCCTATGATGGTGATCCAGCCGCTAAAAGCACAGATGAAGTTATACTAAGCTACCCATGCATCCTAGCTATAGCGACATATAGAATAGCCCACGAGCTCTATATCAGAGGTGTACCCATTATACCAAGGATTATGACCGAATATGCGCACTCGATAACTGGAATAGATATCCACCCGGGAGCTAAAATTGGAAGAAACTTCTTTATAGATCATGGAACGGGAGTAGTTATTGGCGAGACAACAGAGATAGGCGATAACGTCAAGATTTATCAAGGTGTTACCCTCGGGGCATTGAGCTTCCCGAGGGATGAGAAGGGTAAGATGGTTAAGGACTTAAAGAGACATCCATCTGTCGGAAATAATGTTGTAATATATGCTGGCGCAACGATTTTAGGTGGGGAGACAGTAATAGGTGATGATGCAGTTATAGGCGGAAACGCCTGGATAACTTCATCGATACCACCGGGAACGAAGGTAATAGTTGCGCCGCCAAATCTGTATTATAAAAATAGCTCTGAAGATGATAGTTCAAACCAACGGTAGAGGGACCATTAAGTGATCCTGTTTAACGCTCTAGGTAACAGAGTTTATCGATGAAAAGGTTTAAGGTTTTTCTAAATAGATTAGACTATGTAAAAGTAATGTTAATGAATATCGGGGAAAAGTATAAGGGTCTGTAAGATTGATACTTATGTGCTTAGTGTGGTGAAGATTTAGATATGGGACGCTATAAACAGATTGCAGATATAGTCAAGCTGATGAATGACCCGAGGCGTATAAGAAACACTAGTATAATTGCTCATGTAGACCATGGTAAAACTACTCTCTCAGATAGCTTACTTGCTGCAGCTGGCATAATTAGCATGGAAGTTGCTGGTCAGAGACTTTTCCTAGACTCTTGGGAGCTCGAACAGAAGAGACAAATGACCGTCTTTCCATCAAATATAAGCCTAGTACACACATATAAGAATGAGGAGTACCTCATAAACTTAATTGATACACCTGGACATATAGACTTCAGTGGTGCGGTGACGAGAAGCCTAAGAGCTGCGGATGGTGCACTTGTTGTCGTCGATGCTGTTGAGGGACCAATGACTCAGACAGAAACGGTTCTGATGCAAGCCTTGCATGAGAGAGTTAAACCAATTCTATTCATAAATAAAGTTGACAGATTAATCAAAGAGTTAAGATTAACTCCACAGGAAATGCAACAGAGATTTGCGAAGATAATACTCAGGATAAATAGTTTAATTGAGAAGTATGCTCCACCTGAGCATAAGAAGGATTGGCAGGTTAAGGTTGAGAATGGTACAGTTGCGTTTGGCTCCGCCCTACATAAGTGGGGCTTCACTCTACAATATATGAGGGCCAAAGGAATAACCTTCAAGGATGTCATCGACGCTTACTCTGGCTCCCCCGAAGAGGTTGCTAAAAAAGTTGACGCACTGAGCAAGACTGTTCCACTGTATGAACCAATACTCAACATGTTTTGTGAGCACTTACCAAGTCCAATTGAAGCTCAGCCATATAGGCAAACACAGATATGGCCGGGAGATTCGAAAAGCAAAGTTGGCTTAGGTATGGCTGAAGTGAATGCAAATGGACCTCTACTGATGTGCGTAACTGCTGTTGAGGTTGATCCACATAGTGGTATTATTGCTATAGGACGCGTCTTTAGTGGAGTTGTTGAGAGGGGTAAAGTAATCCAGCTAGTTACTAGTAGGCAAAAGGCAACAATCCAGCAGGTCTACATGTATATGGGCACTGATAAAATTATTGTTGATATGATACCGGCTGGAAATATAGCTGCCATCTCTGGGCTACCTCCCTTACAGGTTGGTGAAACTATAACTGATGATGGCGTTGATACAGTTCCATTTGAGAGCCTGAAGTATGTTTCTGAACCTGTTGTAACAGTGGCCGTAGAACCAGCTGATATCAGAGATCTACCACTCTTTGACAAGGTTATACGTAAGATAATCCTAGAGGATCCAAACTTACGCTTCATAATAAATAAGGAGACAGGGGAATATCTTTTAAGTGGAATGGGTGAATTGCATCTAGAGATAGCTGCCTATCGAATGCAGGAAGCTGGTTTAAAAGTTAAAATGAGTAAGCCGATAGTGGTATACCGTGAGACAATAAGTCGAGAGTATAAAGGTCCCCCAATCATGGGTAAAAGCCCAAATAAGCACAATAAACTCTGGGTCACTGTAGAGAGGCTTTCAGATGACGTTATCGAGGCTATAAAATCTGGTAAGATTTCAGAGATGCAGAAGAGAGATGAGAGGCAAAAGATACTCATGCATGAGTTCGGCTGGTCAGCCGAGGACGCTAGGAACGTAATAGCTATTGAAGGGACAAATATTCTCGTAAACAGGATTAAGGGTAGACAATTCGTTGAAGATGTTATAGAGCATATTAAAGCAGCCTTCAGAGATGCGGTGAACTCTATGCCTCTAGCTAAAGAGCCCGCCTATGGTCTTAAGGTTAACCTTGAAGATATACTTATTCATGAGGATCCAGTACATAGGGGGCCAGCTCAAATAATGCCTATGACATGGCGGCCAATATGGGGCTGCTTCTTACTCTGCGAGCCCAGGCTCCTAGAGCCTATACTAAGCTTTGAATGTAAAGTTCCAAGCGACTTTCTAAGCCAGGTTATTGCAATTATTCAGAGGAGGCGTGGTAGGCTCATAGACATAACAAGCGAGGAGGACATAATGTTAGTTAAGGCGGAGATTCCTGTTGCAGAGTCTTTTGGGCTTGCTGATGAGCTTAGATCTTCAACGCAAGGGAGGACTTTCTGGGCAACACAATTCAGTAGGTGGGCGCCATTACCAGATTCGATGCAAATGGACATAATAAAGCAGATACGTGAGAGAAAAGGATTAAGTCCAGAACTGCCTAAGTCAGAAGATTACTGTGACATTGAGTAAAGAGCAATGTTTAAAAGCGTCAAAACATTCAATGAAGTAATGATCCATTGGTGATAATATGCCAAGGGAGTTTAGGTATAGGGGATATACGCTTGAAAATTTAATGAATATGTCGATGGATGAGTTCATGCAGTTACTTACTTCACGTGTTCGGAGAAGCCTAAGGCGCGGCCTATATTATGAGCAGAGGAGACTCCTTGAGAAGGTGCGACTTGCAAGGGAAAGCAAATATAATAAGCCAATTAGAACCCATTGCAGGGATACAATAATACTACCGGAGATGGTTGGTCTAACAATACACGTCCATAATGGCAAGGAATTTGTTCCTGTAGAGATAAAGCCAGAGATGATAGGGCGTTATTTAGGTGAGTATGCCATAACAAACAAGCCGGTTAAACATGGGGCCCCAGGTATAGGCGCGACAAGAAGCAGCATGTATGTGCCACTAAAGTAGAAGCGTCTCACATTCTCTGAGGAGCCTCTATTCCAAGGAGATTTAATGAATTTCTTAAAACTATCCTTACAGCATCAACCAATAATAGCCTTGTGTCACTCAATTCAGGTGGCTCCGCCTTTATAACGGGGAGCAATGCATAAAACGTGTTAAATTTATCTGCTAGAGAGTTTGCGAAGTCTGCTATTAAGTTAGGTCTAAGATTATCAGCTGCATCAATGAATATTTCTGGAAAACGCGCTATCATGAGCACTATCTCGCGTTCAATAGGTTCTTTGAGCAGGGAGAAGTTCGCGTCATTAGCTTTTCTTGAAGCCTTCATCAATATACTGCAAGCTCTTGCATGAGTGTATTGTATATAGGGTCCGCTGTTCCTCTCGAAATTAACGACTCTATCCCAAGTGAATGTGACTGGTTTTAATGGGTCGGTTTCAATCAATGCATATTTTACGGCGCCTATACCAACTTTCTCAGCTATTCTGCGCATTTCATCCTCAGATAAATCTGTTGAGCGCTTCTTAACTTCCATGTATGCTCTTGATACAGCCTCATCCATAACTTCATCCAAGGTTATATAGCGCCCCCTCCTACCAGAGAACTTCATTCTTGGAAAGCTCACGAGGTTATATGCAAAATGTATGAGGTTTTCTGCCTCCTTAATATAGCCTAAGGCGTATAATGCTAATTTCAGCTGCAGCTGGGCAAGTTTCTGCTCCATCCCTATTACATTAATAACTTTATCAGCTCTCCTAAACTTCCATATGCTGTATGCTATATCCCGTGTGGTGTAAAGCGTTGTTCCATCTGATCTACCGAGAGTTAAAGAGGGTATCTCGTAGTCCTCTTTTAAACCAATGCTTTTCTTAAGATTGAAATTCCTTGCAACCCCCTCAGCATTAAATTCGAATACGTCGCCTCTACGAAAGACGTAGGGTGTTCTTTCTAATGCTTTTAAACATCTTGCTACATCACCGCTCCAGACAAAACTGCTCTCCCAATCCCATGAATCAAAGTATACATCTGCCCTCTCAAGCGTCTGCTTAAACCCTTCGAGGCATATTAATGAAACTTCGCGTATTAATGCTTTATTATCCTCATCTCCCCTCTCATAGCCTCTCATAAGGGCATTTATCTCAGCCTCGGGCTCTTCTATTTTCTCGAAAGCATCCAGCATTTTATTGAACATGTCAGGGAACTTTTCTTGCAGCTCCACGGCCGCTTCAACCCACTTATCTAGCTCCGCCTTAACTCTCTGGGCTTCATCCCATCTACCTTCATCCTTCTCTAATTGCTTAATAATTCCCTTAAATTTCCTAATTTCTAGAAGGCAGTTGATAATGGCGTATATGGTTCCTATGAAATAGTCTGGCTTCCCCTTGGGAGCGGGCCTGCCCAGTAATTTATAGCCGAAAGCAGCTATCGCCGATTGCTTGCCTACATCATCAATGTAGTAGTGCCTTGATATTATTTGTCCTCTAGCTTTAAGCATACGGGCTAAGGAGTCCCCTAGAAATGTGTTTCTCGCCGAGCCAATGTGGATTGGATGAACAGGGTTAACGCTAGTGTGCTCAACTATTATCCTCGCTCTTTCAGTCTCACAAACCTTGACAAAACCGTATTCCACGTCGAGTTTTCTAGCGGAGGTTATTGCCAGCGAGGACAGCTCTGCGTAATTTACATAAAAATTTATGTATCCTTGGGAAGCGTTCACATCCATTATTAACGGGTAATCTTTAATTCTATTCTTAGCTTTAGCTTCAATTTCTTTAGCAACTTCTTCTGGAGCCTTTGAGAGTTGCTTTGCTGCTTCAAAGCATAGAAGTGAGGTTAACTCGCCGAACTGTGGTCTTGGCGGTATGTCAAGTGTGATTCTGAGTGCAGTTAAATCAATGGACATTTCTTCTAGGGTCTTGAACAGTAAATCCTTACACTGCATTCTAAACTCCATAAAGGGATTTTGGGATACTTTTCTCTCCATAGACTTTCACATTGCTATTAGCGTAGATTATTGTCTAAATAAAAGCCTAACACCGTCAGCTTATTAAGTTCATCGCACCTGAATATATCAGCGATGAAAAAGATTATTGGTTTTATTAAGATCATACGCCCAATAAATTGTGTAATGATGGGGTTTGCAGTTATAGTTGGCGCCATCATATCCGCTGGAAACGTTATTGAAGAAAGCTTAATGAACTTAGTGTTTGGTTTCATAACTGCTTTTATGTTAACTGGAGCATCTATGACAATAAATGATTATTATGACAGAGAAATTGACGCTATAAATGAGCCGAGCCGACCCATACCCAGTAGGCTAATAAGTCCCTCAGAAAGCATAGCCATATCCATAATACTGGCAGTTATAGGATTGGTCTCAGCAATATTAACACATCAAATATGTTTTATTCTAGCCCTAATCTCATTGCTAATTTCCGCACTTTATTCAAGATCGGGCAAACATGTTGGGTTGCTGGGAAACTTTATGGTGAGCACCTGTGTCTCTATACCATTTATCTACGGCGGAGTGTGCGTAAAAGGGTTAATTGAACCTAACACAGCAATATTTGCGGCTATGGCCTTTCTCGCAAATACTGGACGTGAGATAATTAAGGGTATCACCGATATAGAGGGTGATAGATTGAGATGTATAAAAACGCTGGCAATATCCTATGGGCCGAGAAGAGCATCTCAAATAGCCCTCATATTCTTCGTGATGGCAGTCGCCTTAAGCCCACTCCCAATAATCCTAAAAATTGTAAATATATGGTTTATACCACTACTACTCATTGCTGATATCGGCTTCATGATCTCATCAATAAATATAGTGAAAAATGTGACAAAGGAAAATGCCAAAAAAACCAAAAAAGCAATTCTAATATGGATGCTAATAAGCTTAATAGCATTTCTGATCGGAACCGTAAAATAAAAGGTCTCTTAATCTTATTAAATTGATTAGAGGATGAAAGCGGGGATAGCCAAGCCAGGTCAAAGGCGCAGGCTTCAGGAGCCTGTCCCGTAGGGGTTCGCGGGTTCAAATCCCGCTCCCCGCACCACCAAAATTCTCTCTTCTTTTCAAAAACGAAGCTTGAAATGGGCTCTGTTTGCGGGGGAACATTTTGCTATAGGAGACTGTCCTGGGACCGTCCCTGAGAGGAGGATACGCTCGAGGTATGCGTTTATGCCCATGCCAGCCTGCTTAGCCTTAGACCTCAGTAGCCTTAAGTTTTAGGTCGCTCTGCCTCAAAACCCCAGCGAGATACCCGTGGATTAATTCGCCTAAGCAGAATATCCCAATGCTGTAATAGGAGTCCTTTCGACGATTAATGGAAATCTTAATGGATATATAAAGTCATAATTGCAGTTTAAATTCTGAGGTGATCGGTATCTTATTTAATGGCAGAGTTTTCTATTATATGCATTAACATCTTATAAATATATGAGGCCAAGTATAATATGACTAAAGCGTATGAGGGAGAGGAGAGACTAAGAAGTGTTAGCCGAACACGATGTTCTGAGGTTCGATCGAATTAATCGCACTTTTGAATCTTTAAAGAGGTTTGTTGTGTTTGAGGAAGTAATCGACACATATATTAATGGAGGTTTCTACGCATCTTTTCATTGCCTTCCCACACAGATTAAGGAGCTTATAGTAGGACACCTTCTAACTGAGGGCATTATAGAGGATGTGAGAAGTATTGTAAATATAAAGGTTTCTGGAAAGAGCGCTTATATTAAGCTGCTTGAGGATAATTCCCCCACCTTTAGAGGGCAGCGATTAATAACTACTTTTTGTGGTGGCAACATTCAACTACATCTCTCAAGGAAAGTTAATAAATTAAGATTTAACAGCATTAAGTTTGACGCTGAAGCCATTTTTAAGAGTATTGAAGCATTAAACAAATTCTCCTCACTTCATAAGGTTTCTGGCGGCACCCATAGTGCGGCTCTAGTTAACGGCGAGTGCAGCATTATCTCATTTGCTGAGGATATAGGTAGGCATAACGCTGTCGATAAGGTTGTCGGCGATGCCACTCTTAAAGGCATAGATCTCACAAAATTGCTCTTAGCGTCTACTGGTAGGCTCACATCAGAGATAGTTATTAAAGCTATTCATGTTGGGATACCAGTTCTGGTGTCACTGGCGGCTCCCACAAGCCTAGGCCTAAAGATTGCCAATAACTTTGGATTAACCCTTATAGGGTTTGCTAGGGGAAGATACTTTAGCATTTACACATTTCCAGAGAGAATAAAAAGTGTAGAAGGCTAAATTTTGCTATTTTGAGTTTCTCAAGGATCACCTCAGTATCCTGATACTTTTTACTTTATTTGAACATTAATAATGAAACTGAAAGATTTAAATAAAGCATCTATGACTTTAGATGAAACTGCAATAGACTATTTAAGCAGCTTCATTATTCAACGTTCTCAATAGGTTTTACAGACTTCGTACGAGCTATATATTCTTAACAGGAAACATTAAGGCAGTGTTTACCCTAAATCAGTGCACTTAAGCGCCTTATTTCTTAGGCGAAAATTTTAAATTATAAGCATGTTATATCATT
This sequence comes from Bathyarchaeia archaeon, assembly GCA_038820405.1. Classification (GTDB taxonomy): domain Archaea; phylum Thermoproteota; class Bathyarchaeia; order Bathyarchaeales; family DTEX01; genus DTEX01. The sequence continues at coordinate 1,849 of JAWAXL010000003.1, read as the reverse complement.
TTAAAGGTAGCTTGCCATGTATTTGCCATGTGAATCTATTGGTCGGCATCTTATTCCAATTTTCAGGGCTCATGTATCTAGGGAGCTTATTGAAAAGTATGGTTTCACGCAGATTGAAGTCGCTAAGAAGATTGGGACGACGCAGGCGGCTATAAGCCAATATTTACGCTTAAAGCGCGGGACTGGAGACTTAGAACAATTTGAGGAGATACTGCCCATAATTCAGTCAACCGCGAAAGAGATAGCTAGTAAAATAGCTTCTGGAGAAATAGATCTAAATGAAGTTGCATTAAAGTTCTGTGAACTATGCCTATCTATACAGAAAAAGAAAGCCTTAAAATCATAGATTAAGATATTCTTTCCCTCATTAAATTAAGGGATCCATTATGGTTAATATGTCCCTTAAAATCAGGGAGATCGAGGAAGATGTAATAACTCGAACAATAACTCAGAAGAGCATAGAAGATTGGTTAAAAATTGCTGAGACCGATGTCGTGGTTGTTGGTGCCGGGCCTGCGGGACTTACAGCCGCTATATATACAGCTAAAGCTGGCCTAAAAACAGTTCTATTTGAGAGGAGACTTTCCTTTGGTGGGGGCTTAGGCGGTGGGGGAATGCAGTTCCACAAGGTTGCTGTGGAATCCCCAGCAGAGAAAATTCTGGAAGATGTTGGCTGCAGAATGGAGAAAATCGAGAATGGACTATTTGTTGTAGATGCTGCCGAAATGATGGCTAAACTTGCATCCGGAGCTATAAACGCTGGCGCAAAAATAATTCTGGGCATAACAGTCGATGATATAATCTATAGAGATGACCCGCCCAGAGTTGTTGGCGTTGTTGTACAGTGGTCGTCCGTTATAATGGCCGGATTGCATGTTGATCCACTCGCAATCAAGTCCAGGGCTGTCGTAGACTGTACAGGTCATGACGCCGAAATCTTATCGGTAGTCTCTAGGAAAGTACCAGAACTAAACATTTCAGTTCTAGGTGAGAAATCAATGTGGGCTTCTAAGGCTGAAAAACTAATTATTGAAGGAACAAGGGAAGTTTGCCCGGGGCTTTTTGCCGCTGGGATGGCGGTTGCAGCAGTAGACCAGACCCCACGAATGGGCCCAATCTTTGGTGGGATGCTGTTAAGTGGAGCAAAGGTAGCACAGTTAATCGCAAATAAACTCTTAGGGAAAGTAACAAAAATAGCGCCCATTAACTTTTAAATTAAGTTATTAGGTTAACCGTTTTGTTCCTTACTCACTTACTCATTTTTAGATCCTCTCATGCAACATTAAAAGCTACTATTCGCAAAATGAACGAAGATTAGAGGAGTAAAAATTTGTTGATGGAGAAGGGCTCGCTTCAGAGTATAACCGTGTTATGTTTATAAAACTCATGTTTATTAAAATATTTTGGGATAAAATGGAAAGTATGCGGAGGCCTAAGGCTTTAGCGTTAGTTTCAGGTGGCTTAGATAGCTTACTTGCCATGAGAATAATCCTGGATCAGAACATTGATGTTGAGGCAGTTCATTTTGTGACGCCATTCTGTAGATGCAGTTGCGACGCAGTTAATAGAATCTCTAAAGAATTTGGCATAAAACTCCACGCAATCCTTTTGGGCCAAGAATTTCTCGACATAGTTGCTAATCCGCGCCATGGATATGGGAGCCAGATGAACCCGTGCATAGACTGTCGAATACTTATGTTTAGGAAGGCTAAGGAGCTTGCTGAGAAGATAGGCGCAGACTTCCTCGTGACAGGCGAGGTTCTCGACGAGAGGCCTTTCTCCCAGAGACTTAAGGCTATGCTCCTGATAGAGCGGGAGGCTGGGCTTGAGGGCAAAGTTCTCAGGCCGC
>JAWAXL010000002.1:0-63611 GCA_038820405.1 Bathyarchaeia archaeon | reverse complement strand
ACTCTATTAGCTAAAGCAGTTGCAACGGAGAGTGAGGCAAACTTCATAAGTATTAAGGGACCTGAAATTATGTCTAAGTGGGTTGGTGAATCAGAGAAGGCTATAAGGGAAGTCTTTAGAAAGGCTAGGATGTCAGCACCAGCTGTCATATTCTTCGATGAAATTGACTCAATAGTCCCTAGAAGGGGCTTAGGTTATGGTGATAGTGGAGTGACTGAGCGTGTTATAAGCCAGTTACTCACAGAGATGGATGGAATACAGTCTCTTGAGGATGTCGTTGTTATGGCCGCGACAAATAGACCTGATTTAATCGATCCAGCTATATTAAGACCTGGTAGATTCGATCGGCTAATATATGTGCCGCCTCCAAATGAGGAGGCTAGGCTCTCAATTCTGAAAATATACACTAAAAGCATGCCTTTAGCTAAGGATGTGGATTTAAAAATGTTAGCCAATATGACGAAGGGATATTCTGGCGCAGATCTTGAGGCTCTGTGCCGTGAGACTGCGCTGACAGCCTTAAGACGTGACATGAATGCAAAAGAGGTTACGATGATGGATTTCCAAGAGGCTATGAAGAAAGTTGGCCCGAGCATAACGCCAGATATGGAAAACTGGTATAGGAACTGGGGTCAGCAGTTTAAGAAAATACAAAGAACAATACCGCTATTAATAACATAAGAGTGCCACGTGGTTAGGTGAAAAATGGCGACGAAAATGTGGAGGGTCCAACCTCTTCATATAATTATACTTGAAATTCTTGAGAAGAAGGGTTCTATAGTGGATGTGGAGCTTCTTGAGATGCTAAAGAGTACCTCTGGATATAGGGATATTAGCTTTAATGAATTGAATAAAGTATTGATGAAAATGGAGATAGCTGGTCTAATTCTAGTGTCATCCTTAACCAAAGGTAAACGTCTTGTACAATTAGTTAAAAGATGAGAATTTTAAATTTTTACCCACATTAAATAAAGATCTCTACTTTAACCTCGTCCCCGTCTTTTAATCCTAATTTTTCCCTAAGACACACTGGCGCTATAATTTCTAATACATCTTCGCTATAGTGACTTCTCTCCGCAAGGACCACGGCACCCCTTTCATAGTCATTAATCGTAGCCAAAAAGCATTTTACAGAGCCAAATGTTCTATTTTTATTCCTAAAACCTTTAATATTTATTCCTAGATGCACATCTAATATAGTCCTTAACATTAAACCTTTTCCATTAGATATCTTAAGGTTTAATGTTCCAGGATAAGGATCAAAACCCAACTTTTCTATAAATTGTTTTTTATACCCTTCTTGCGATATATAGTATGCGCCCTCACCAAGCCCGCTGAAAACTTCTCCCTTAATTGTTATGGAGCGTGGTTTACCTGCAAAAATTGTGCTCAAGTCAAGATAAACGTTTCTAAGAAGGTTTTCTCCAGCTTTGGAGATCCTAATTAGGCTTCCATCTCTACTTATTATACGGTGTATAAATCCCTTTTTCTCAAGGGCTATTAGATATCTAGATATGCTTTGTTGGGATAAACCAGTTTTCTTAGAAAATTTTGTTGTAGAAATCTTTACTGGTTCATGATGCGCACCCATCTTCGCGAGAACATAAAGCAACATGAATTCCCTTACGATCTCCTTATTAATTACCTGAAATTTTTTCATTCTATCATCACCAATTAAATGTGCTTTAATTACGTAAAAACATAAGAGGGTAAGTTTATTTCTCTTTGCTCCCAAAAATTATTATCCTTTTTTTCAGCGCCTTTAATGTTCCTGAAGCTGAGATGGTGTGAACTACTGTCTCTTTATTATTAATCTTTGTAATCGCCGCTATAGTCGCTCGAACCATTGGAAGCGCTATGTGAGAACAACGAATTATGGCATAACCTATCTCTTGATTGTATTCAATGAGGGATAAATCTGCTAGGCTGGCGCCATACTCGCCAAATAATCTAATAATATTATACCATAACGTGTGCTCAAAGTCTTTTTTGCATGGAATTTTCTCAGAATCAATCTTAACCAATATGTACCGGCGCCTAGCCCTTGTTAGCAGTTCTCACCCCTCCTTACGATATAAACCCCTGGACATACATAATTACCGCTTAGCTTCCTTCTATTCCGCTCAACTATTGCCCTCGGGTTTTCTGAGAGAGCCTTTTTAGCGTTATGAAGATCTAAGTCAATGAGATAAGCTAGGAAAGCATAGTCTTCAGGCCTCCTAATCATAGAGGGTTTGCTTGCCCCACTTGAAATTACTATTGGCACATCATATTTTTTAGCTGTCAAGATGCTTCTTCGCAAAACTTTGAAAAGGTTGATTCTAATCTGACCTTTCGAATAAAGCAATATAGACATATTAATCTCTAAAGCAGCGTTCTTCTCAGAAGCAAGCTTAGCCTCAGAAATCCCGAAGAAATGTTCTGTGGGATCATATGATGTAAGTGTAAGTAGATCAACCCTCCAATCCTTCGCAGCCTGCATTGTAACTTCTTTAGTAGTGCATTCTACGGCTATAACCTCAAACCTCCATCTAGTCTTGTTCAAGAGCTTTAATAATTCTCTCGTATTTTTTGGTGATAAATTTACCCTCGCGACTAAATCTATATGGGGAAACTCTCTTCGTAAGGTTTTAATGGTTTCTTCACCTCCGCCTATTGGGAGGGATATTCCAATAACATTATAACCAAGTGCATTTGCTCTCTCTATTAGATACTTTGAATCGTCTATTTGCTCTAAATTTGGACGTAAATGTAGATCGACGAATACTTTCCTCATGGAATAAGCCCTATTGCCTGACAAGCCTCTTTAATCTCTTCAATCTTTGACATTTTAAATTTTACATGTATTCTTATTGGATCAGCTCTGCAAAGCTTAAATCTTCCTCTGTAAGCTTCCTGTTTATCAAGTCTAAGATAGAGGCTACCTCCGTCTAAATGTAAATCTAAGTGTTTACTAATATCCTCCTTATCAATGAGCGGGAGATTTGCTGATATATTGAGTAGCAGTGACTCAACCATCTCCGGCTCCCTTATCTGGGCTTTAAAAAAGATTATTGGATTACCATACTCACCAGTAAGCTTACTCCTGCTAAATGATACTTTATCCACGTAGCTTTGCGGGAATAAGTTTTTGGCGGCTGTAAGAACTTTTTCTTGATCTTCTGTTGCATGCGCGAAAAAGCTTAAGTCTATATATGCTATCCTGCACTCCATTCTGCAATCCTCTATATTAATTTCTCATATTTTTATCACTTTAAGTTTTATCGCCATCTCTATTTGAAAGATATCTCTTTAAAGTCTTTATATTCTCTTCATATCTAGTCTTTCTTCTTCTATCGATTGGTATCCTAAGTTTTAATGCTTTTTCAGGAGTTAAATTGACTACTTTAAGTTCTTCTATGCTGAAGCCTTTGCCAGCACGCCTTTTACCCTTACTGTAAATCATTGCGGTAATTTTTGCATTCATTATTCTTTTCATATCCCCAAAATATTACACTAATAGTAAGAACAAAGGATTTTAAACTTTTTGTAAGCTTATCTTTGAAAAAGGCTAATTTTTATTTATTTTCTAGATTGGCGGCATTTTTTATTTAGCATTTTTGTTAGAAAAGTTTAAAGGTGAAGATTATTTCAATGTTTCATGATCGCAAAGATGAGCATAATCCCAACAAAAATGTTCTTTACGAAGGGTGTTGGAGTGCATAAGGACAAGTTAATATCTTATGAGCTAGCATTAAGGGACGCTGGAATAGAAAAATGCAATTTAGTTTGTATATCAAGTATATTCCCGCCAGGCTGTAAGATAATCTCAAGGGAAGAAGGGCTCAATCTCTTAAAGCCTGGCCAGATAACTTATGTAGTTATGGCAAAAAATGAAACTAATGAACCAAACCGTCTGATCGCAGCGGCAATCGGATTAGCTATACCAAAAGATAATGGATATGGTTATCTATCTGAACATCATTCCTTTGGAGAGACCGCAAAAAGGGCTGGTGAGTATGCTGAGGATCTTGCTGCAACCATGCTTGCCACGAGCCTTGGAATAGAGTTTGATCCTGAGAAAGCTTGGGATGAGAGAAAGAAAGTGTATAAAGCCAGTGGCAAGATCTTTAAAACAACGCATATATGCCAATCAGCTGAAGGACATAAGGATGGTCTTTGGACAACAGTTATAGCCGCCGCAGTATTTCTCCCCTAAGATTATTGAGCTTTTGTTTTATTTGGCAAGTAAGCCACGGACTCTCCTTCCAGTGCTTGTTAATCCTCTGAAAACCCTGCCCCTACCCTTTCCAAGCGGGACATCTGGCTGGAGTCTTCTGTCAACCATTATTACCTCAAACCATTTATAACGTCCATCCTCCCAAACCCAATAAGAGTTTAGGACCTCAAGATTTGGGAATTTTCTGGCGGCCCTTTCCTCAGCTATCAATCTTAGACTTTTAGACAACTTGTATTTTGTTACACCCATAGCTTTAGGTCTCCTACCTGAGACTGGTCTTTCTTTTCTGAAACCGCTCTTCTTAACTCTAACACGCACAACAATAAATCCAGGCTTATCCTTATAACCAAGCCTTCTAGCCCTATCGATCCTCGTCGGCTTTTCAATTCTAATTATGGATAGTTCTCTACGCCACCCAATAACTCTTTGGCGCATAATCTCAGCTATATAAGACTCATATGGCTTTCTCCAGACCTTACCCATATATTTATAAGCCAATACGCGTTCCTCATTATACTTTATCTAGACTAAATAGACATAGATTAAGATCGATTTAAATCTTTTTAGTATAAAATCTTCTTAAGTTGCATGGTTAACTTTCACGTAATTAAAAATGCTTATATTGTCATAAACTTTTATTCTTTTGGGTTTGCTACATAATTGAGGCGAAGTAATGAGTATGCGCATTAATTTGATTAAAAATCTTAGGGAACCTGTTAAGGTAGCCTTTCAAGGGGAGATAGGAGCTTATAGTGAGAGTGCCATTTATAAGTTCTTTGGATGGAATGTTTATCTGGTTCCATGTAAGCGTTTCTCTGATGTATTTATGTGCGTCGAGAGTGGCAAAACAGAATTTGGTGTTGTCCCGGTGGAAAATTCTCTTGAGGGTAGTGTAACACAAGTTTATGATCTATTCCTTGAACATGATGTTAAAGTTTGTGGAGAGGTGATTTTAAGAATAGTTCATTGTTTAATAGCCAATCCTGATGTTAACTTAAACTCTATTAGAGTTATTTTCTCACATCCACAGGCGCTTGGACAATGCAGAAACTTCCTTGAGAAGCTTGGATGTGAGCTGATCTCCACTTATGATACTGCTGGAAGCGTTAAGATGATTAAAGAACGTAAGATGCTTGATGCTGCCGCAATAGCAAGTGAAAGATGCGCAGAAATCTATGGCATGAACATCCTCGCGAAGGATATAGCCGATAACAAAAATAATTACACAAGGTTTTTTGTTCTATCGACTTTTGATGTTCCGCCGACTGGAAACGATAAAACATCAATAATTTTTTCAACTAAACATGTTCCAGGGGCACTTTATAGGGCTTTGGGGGAGTTTGCGTTAAGAGGGATAAACTTAACTAAAATAGAGTCAAGACCAACTAGGCAGAGGCCGTGGGAGTACAATTTCTATCTAGATTTTGAGGGGCATAGAACTGAAGCTAGGTGTATTGAGGCGCTTGAAGGATTGAAGGCTAATGCTCTTTTCGTTAAGATTTTAGGCTCCTATCCAAAAGATGATACAGAAAAATATGATGAAGGTATATAGATTTAATTACTTTTCTTTGAGAGCCACCATTGCAAATACTCTTTCCTAAATCTTTTCCTCTCGTCCTCCTCAATCTCTTGGTTTCTCCTCAATTTTTCTCTAAGTTCAATTATTTCCTGTAAAGTTAATGAGAGACCACAGCTTTTACATATGTACTGCCTCAGTTGACTACTATAAAGCATCTCGCCTCCACATTCTGGACAGTAGGGCATAATCTTACCTTCAACCATTTAAATAGAGTATACATCAAGTAAAATATCTTTTGGTCAATAAAAATTAATTACTATATATATCGCTACTATTGCTGACCAAGAATTGTTACTGAAACTTCCTCAAATTCCTCTAATTTTGGTTTATCAGGCTTATTTAGGATGATTTTTACTAAAGGCTTTGATGAATAGAGATAAAATGATATCTTTACTGGCTCATTCTTCACTCTAAAGATATTTTTAAGGCACCGTGCAATATATGCATCAGGGTAAACCTGCTCAATAATACCAATTTTTATATTGCAGAGTTCAACCAGACTGCCTGGTTGAACTTTATTTTCATGGTTTACGTGAACTCCGAAGAAACCATAGTGTGGAATGCCCCCATCGATTAGCCCCATTCTTCCACATACTTTAACAGGTACTCCAAACCTTAAATCTTCATCCAAAAGCATCAGAGCATACTCCGTTTGTAACCTAATAATTATACCACGTAGTTCTTCCATCATACCATTTTCTTTGTTAAGATTAAGGAAGAGTCTCTCTAGTTTAAATCCACCTCTAGCTCGGATTGGATCGTGTGGGTCTCTTATTTCGACATGAATATGTGGATCAGTCCAGTAATCAAAGAAGCCAGATCTTAAAAGAATCCCCAACTCGTCTCCAACATTAATGGTATCACTTACCCTCACATGCGGCTCCAAATGTAATATTTTAATCCACCTTTTCGGATTTTCTTGGCTCTGTATCAGGATGACATAGTCATAATCTGAGCTTTTAAAGTTACTTTTCTCTGGACAGGCAACTTTTCGAATCTCTTTGACCTCTCCGTATACTGGAGATGGTGCTATTGAACCATAGTTTCTATTTGGGTATATGTCTATGGCTGCGTGGGCTTTATGCGCTGGGTATGGGCTGTTGAAGAAGGAGAACCTGCCCTCCCTCGGACAATATACGGTTACTCCCTCAGAAGAAGCTACTGCTATAAACTTTTCATTACCAATGTCCATAACGGCACCACACGCTTTTCTTCTACCAACATATTATAGATGCTAGTTAAGAAATTAAAAATTGGGAAGAAGAAAATTATATTCCTTTGATTTCTATTATATGCCTTTTTTCTAGTCTCTTGAGCGCATTGAACAGCTCATTCTTCTGCTTCCTGTTAAAGTTAAGATGCTGAACTATTTCGTTCACAGAGGAATGTGCTATTCCATATTTTCTGAGTCGATTTTGGAGGTATTCAATTATAAGTCGCTCGATCCTACCACACTTCCACGTCGTATTACGTAAAAGGACTACTGCGGCCTTGAATATTTTTTGGGAGTCCCTCTGAGATATCCTAGCCATCTTTATCCCAACTAAAATATTTAAGTCAGATATTTATGCATTTATGATAAGCTTTCTGATATAACATATCCAAATTAACAGAATAATGATATAAATAACTTAAACTTAATATAATTCAATAATCCTTTAGAGACGGTGACCATATGAGGATAATAATATTTGGTCCTCCTGGTTCTGGTAAGGGAACGTATGCCTCTAGACTCATGAGTGCACTTGGTGTGCCACACATATCTACTGGCGACCTAGTGCGTGAAGAAATAAGGGAGCGAACAGAGATTGGGCTGATCATTAAGCAGTATGTTGAGAGGGGGGAATTAGTTCCAGATGAAACAATTATAGATCTTTTACTTAAGAGGCTTCAAAAAACCGATGCCAAAAGAGGCTTTATATTAGACGGTTTTCCAAGAACTATTAGCCAAGCAAAATTCCTTGAAGAAAATTTCAAAGTTGATTTAGTTATAAATCTTGTTGTTCCAGATGAAATTATAGTTCAGCGTCTTTCCAATAGATTGATATGTAAGCAGTGCGGGGCGATATATAATCGACTTACTCTGAAGCCAAAGATAGATGAAATATGTGATGTATGTGGCGGAGAACTCTATCAAAGAGATGATGATAAACCAGAGGTTATAAGAGAGCGCCTAAAAGTTTACAGGACAAATACGGAACCATTGATAAAATATTATAGAGAGAGGGGCATTCTAAGAGACATCTACTGCAAAGACCTTATGATTCCACCAGATGTAATTGTCAGAGAAATTCTTGAAATAATTAAGGGTTTAAACAGTAATAAATAGGTTCATAGCACCTCAAACTAACTAGAAGATTCTATCTCTTCTTTAAAAAGGTTTTTAGCTTCTCTGCGAATTTTTCTGGTTCTTCAATAGCTTCACCATCCCAAAGAAGATATGGAACTGCCCATGCATCTGTAAAGCTTAAAGATTGTACTCCCACTCTACTAATTATTCTCAAGTTTACATTAAAATACTCTAAATGTTCATTCAATGGCCCTGAAACAATAATAACATTAAAACATGCATACCCCTCTTTATGATAGAAATGCAGTATCCTTACTAGACCCTTTGCAAGACCAAGCCACTCTTCATCACTTAATTCTAGGAGACTTGATTTCCCTTTAACTATGGCTTGGACTTCATTTAAGCCTCGCAAGGGAGCGAAGGGAACAAGCCACTCCACACTATTAATTCAAAGAGATATCTTACATCACTTTTCTCTTTCTCTATTAAATCTTGCCAGTAATTTGCGTGATTAATTTCATAATAGGCTTTGCTTTTCTCCAAAAGAAGTTCCGCCAAGTAAAAAGGTCTGTCTCTAACCAACACTTGCATATGGGGATGAAAAATGGAAGAGCCAGCTGGTGGCAAATAATTAATTATAAAGGCTGGAAAACGAGTTGAAGGAGCCTTTTGGCTCAGTCTTTTCAGATATTCCACTCCGCCTTTAAAACCTCTAAAGAATATTTCAGGCGTAAAATCTTTAAGTTTTAAGTAGTGCTCTTTTGTTAAAATTACTAAAACACTCTGCTCTGCGTGCCCTAACAAGTCTGGAATTACGACGGTATCATTAAAAATATGCGTCCCTCCGGAATGAAGTCTTTGAGAAACATGGGTGTCTTTGTCTTAATATTGTCGGGACAAAAGGGACATGTAGATTTTGTCCTCTCGGCAATTATATTAACAAGATTCCAGTCTGAAACCAGAAATCTACTTATATATTTAAATATTCCTTCTTATGACTGTAGTGTTACGGCCAGTTAAGGGATCCAGTCTATATTCAAAAGTTATGATGTCTTCTTCAAAATTCTTCAAAGGGTTCAATATTTTGGCTTGCTTAACAATTTTTCAAATTTTATCATATTGAATCCCCCTTCTTTAAATTATTACCTAAAAACTTAAAATATTAGAGACCTTCAAATTAAATTAAAACTTTTATGGGTAGAGACGGTATTGTTGAAATAAGGAAAAATGGTCTAAGAAAGAGGAAAGATATTAAGATTCGTCTAGATTTTAGGGGGTAAATTATCTCTTAAAGTTCCATTCCCTTGTTGAATATTTCTCATTTCTGAGTTTTATGGCGTGTTTCTCTTCAAATTCAATAACTTCCCCAGGGACTAACTTGATATTAAAGGCTTCCTCGAACCCTACTATTAAAGCCTTTTTCAGCTGGTCGAAACTTACTTCTCTCCTAAGATACTTGTTTATTGATGTAACTCTTTCTTCCGCGGACTTTATCAATTTATCTCTAATTTTTTCGCTTGGAACTTTTAATACAGTAAACATAAGCTTTGGGTTTACATCACGTAGTATTGTGCCATGTTGATGTACGACACCCATACTTCTCGTTTGGGCATTTCCAGAAATCTTCTTCCCTATGACAACTATGTCATTTATGGGACTAAACTCTGCCGGAACGCCTAGAATCCTCAGTCCCCTAACTAACCCGGAGCATAAGACCTCGTATGTTCTCTGTAGGTCTTTTGATATAAGCTGGTGTTCCTCATCTATGATGATACTGTATGTTAGCTCCCCATCCCTGTCATGGTAGACGGCTCCTCCACCAGTCCTCCTTCTAACATAATTTATGCCTAGCCTATTACACGCCTCTATGTCCACTTCTTCTTCCATGCTCTGAAAATACCCTATAGAAACGGCTGATGGTTCCCATCTAAAGAAGCGTATTGTGTTCGGCACAAGTTTCCTAGATCTAGCTATAGCTATTGCCTCATCTAACGCCATATTATAATATGCATCTCTTAGACCGGTGTCAAGAAGTCTCCACACCTCAGACATGACTACCACCAGCCCTAACTATACACTTGGCAAAGTCCTCAGGGGATGCCCCCAATAAGGTTACTTCCCTTTCCTCTATAAATCGCCTTATTGTCTCCGCGACAGCTTTCTCATCCACTACACATCCCACCAGAATTTTCTCAAGCTCCTCAATCATTTCTTCCGGGTGCATGAAGAAATCACCAGTAATTTTTATGAAACTTATTCGATTATTCTCTACGTTCATCTGAACTTTTATAAGTTTACCCCCTTCAGCCTTATGCTCCGCCCTCAACATGGCAGCACCCTCTAACAGAGTCTAAAGACGTAAGCCTAAATAAATTTGATTAAAAAAGAGAAAGGCTTATGAATAAGATCCATACTAACTTGATTTTTCGGAGGATTTCCATAAATATTTAGGGGGTTAATATGCTGCAAATCTCAGAAAGAACTAAGCACCTTGGAACAGAAACTGCTTTTGATATTCTTAAAGAAGTTGAAGAACTTACTCGTAAGGGCAAGAGAATAATGAACTTCTGTATTGGGCAGCCGGACTTTGACACACCAGAGTATATAAAAGAGGGGGCGATTAAGGCTATAAAGGCTGGCAAGACCGGGTATACGCCTTCCCAGGGGATACCGGAACTTAGAGAAGCTATTGCTCAATACTTCTCTAAGACTAGAAACATAGATGTTAAGCCAGACTGGGTTGTGGTGGCTTGTGGTGCTAAGCCGTTCATTGGATATGCAATATTAACACTCACAGATCCGGGAGTTGGGCATGAAGTTATATATCCGAATCCAGGCTTCCCCATATATGAGTCCCTTATAAGGGCTTATGGTGCAGTGCCGGTTCCCTTACCGATACTTGAGAGCAAAAACTTTAGCATAGATGTCGAGTACCTTGAAAAATTAATCAATGAGAGAATGAGACTTATTATACTGAATTCGCCCCATAATCCTACTGGCGGGGTTTTAGACAAGGATAACCTTGAGCAAATAGCTGAGATAGTTAAGAAGCATGATAATCTATGGATTTACTCAGATGAAGTTTACTCTAGAATGGTTTACGATGGGGATTTTTTCAGCATAGCATCGATAGATGGGATGCAGGAAAGAACAATAATTGTTGATGGAGTTTCAAAGACTTATGCTATGACTGGCTGGAGAATAGGATTTGCGGCTAATCCAAAACTTGCACCATATCTAGCCAGATGGGTAACAAACACGGAATCATGCGCCCCACATCCAAATCAATATGCCGCCTTAACAGCTCTAACTGGACCGCAGGATGACTCGAAAAAGATGATCGAGCGCTTTAAAATGCGAAGGGACCTCATAATCAATGGTTTAAACTCTATTGAAGGCATTAAATGCATTAAGCCTAGAGGAGCTTTCTATGTTTGGCCAAATGTTACTGAAACATGTAAAATTGTAGGTGCAAAAAGCTCAGAAGAATTCAGAAAGATGCTGCTCTATGAGGCTGGTGTAGCCGCTTTATCAGATATACATTTTGGGCATAAAAATGAGGGCGAGGGTGAGCACCTAAGATTATCTTACGCCGTCTCCGAGGAAACAATAAAGGAAGGCTTAAGAAGAATAAAGGCCTTTATAGAAGAAAAAAGGATCTAAGTTCTCTTCCTCTTTTTGAAGATATATGGGCTCATTCCCATAAGGAAACCTGACAGGACTAATATAGTTGCTGGGAAAGCTCTAAGATGAAGTATAAAGTTTGATGCTATTACATCATATATAAGAAAGACGATGCTTATCGAAAATGCTGTAAGAAGGCCTGCTTTAGAATTATATCTGGATGCTACGTGAGTTGAAAGAAGCCCTGATAGAAATATATCACCTAAACCAAGTATCGTCAACTTCTTTAAAGAGGAGATGCTGGGAAGTAGAAGTATAAGGGGTAAACTAAGGCTCACCACTTTGCCAGCAGCCTCAACCATGCTACCTGTAATAAAAACGTGAATAAAGTCCATTATGGCTAATAAGGATGCGAAGATAATCATTACCCTCCATGAGAATAATGGGCTTATAAGGGTGACCGCGATAATCGCAAATGTTACTGAAAAAATATCTGTTATCAGAATAACCGCTAGAATATTCTCCATTAGTAAGAAATTTAGAATTAGGAAAGACGCTGTAAATATTATGGGTGGAACAATTGACACCACTACTCTTCTCGAAAATAGATGTGTGAAGATGAAGAGATTGTAGGATAGAGCTGTAATAAATAATATTTGAATGGCATAGCTTGGGATAAAGTTGATTATTATTACAAGAAGTCCTATGAAAGCAACAATAAATATTGCTTCGAGCACACTAATCTTTTTATTCTCAAAGATTTTCTTAGACTTCTCTGCAACCCCTTTATATATCAGAACTGGGAGAGCGGTCATCATAAAAAGTGATATTGGGAGCAAAAGATTAATTTCCATCACGCCCTCACTCTGGAACTAATATACTCTGCATCTCAGCTTAATGTGGCTCATAGGATCATTCATTACCTTAGGGATCCATTCAATTAGATCTGACGCAACCATGTGATATCCTCTCTCAGCCTCAACGAAATCTCCAGCAGCGCCATTGATGAAAGCCCCTGCAACCGCCGCCTCAAAAGGACTGATACCTTGAGCTAAGAGAGCCCCAACTATTCCGGAAAGAACATCACCCGTGCCACCAACAGTCATGCCAGGGTTCCCGGTAAAATTGAATTTTATTTTCTTACCATCTGAGATTATATCTACATGCGATTTTAAGAGGATGGTGGCGTTAAGATGTCTGGCATGTCTCCTTATATGTTCTGCTTTCTCCATAAGTTTATCTGGATCTGGAAGCCTCTCCCCAGTCAAAATAGCATACTCGCCAGAGTGGGGAGTCAGAACAGCTGGCGTTTTAAGACTATACTTAAAGGCTGCAAATGCCTTAAGTCCATCCGCATCCAATAGGATTGGAATACCTCTGCCCTCAGCTTCCCCTATTATATTTCTAACAGCCTCCTGCGTCTCCTTATGAAGACCCAGACCAGGTCCTATAACTATGGCTGTAACCCTATCCATGTGACCTCTTATCATCGATAGATTCCTCATACTTAGGTGATCGCCCTCAAGCTTAATCGTTATGAGATCTGGTGAGATTGATGAGATAGCATATGCGGTCTCTCGTGGGGCGGCTATATAAACTAGGTCTACGCCGGTTCTCAATGCCGCCAGTGCTGTTAAAGTTGGCGCTCCACTGAAGGTTTCGCTGCCACCAATTACAAGGAGCCTACCAAAGTCTCCTTTATGGGATTCCAAGGGTCTAGGCCCCATAACCGCCAGGACGTCTCCGGGTCCGGCAAAGTTTTCTATCTCCTCTGGAATCCCGATTGACTTGACAACCAGCTCGCCCACATATTCCTTGGCCCTCAATAACCCTGGCTTAGCCTTATGAAAAGTTATTGTTAAGTGAGCTTTGACGGCTTCCCCAAGAGCCTCACCTGTATCTGAGTTTATCCCGCTTGGAACATCAACTGCTATCCGATAAGAATTCATCTCATTGATCTTATTTATAAGATGGGATATTGGCGGGCGCGGCGGTCTCTTCAGACCTATCCCTAGAAGTGCATCTATTATGACGTCTGCTTTAACATCTGGGATAACTAATGAATCGTAGATCTCAGTTTTTTTAACCGAGCTACGAAGGCTATTTAAGGCCTCCCAGTTCCTTCTCGCCTCCTCATTGCTTATGTCGGATGCTCTACCAGCAAGTATAATCTCAACATCGAATCCCATGCAGATTAAGTGTCTAGCTGCAACAAAACCATCCCCTCCATTCCCACCAAGACCACAGAAGACCGCAATCTTAGTGTTAGTTTGTTTGAAGCGTGATGCCACTTCTTCAGCAATGCTTCTTCCGGCATTTTCCATGAGCTGGAGCCTAGATATTCCGAAGTATTCAGCATTTATATCTAAGGCGCGCATCTCCTTAGTTGTTATGACCTCCTCATCTAATGTGATCATGGGCACCCCCATTTATCTGAAATGTAAGAAAGATTTTAATATTATAAATTTAAAATGTATGTTGAGGGAGAGTAAATGCCAGTGGCGTTTGTTTTAATAAATTCGGAGATTGGTTCAGAGGGAGAAGTTTTAAATGAGCTTAAAAGGGTTGAGGGTATCGAGGAGGCTTACAGCGTTTACGGGGTTTATGATATAATTGCTAAGGTTAAGGCTGACACGATGGAGAAGCTTAAAGATATAGTTACATGGAAGATTCGTAGGATAAATAAGGTTAGATCAACATTAACGATGATAGTTATTGAGGAAATGAAGAGAGAATAGACCAATAAAAGTAGACAAAATTTGTTTTGCCGTCAGTTTAACTCTGATCTATCACCCATCAACTAAATGCCTTCTCTTCATCCGGCAAAATTATTCTTCATGGGATCAAAGATATATTAACATTATCACTGGATAAACCACTAAGTATTTCTAACAGTAAGAATTATTGATCAGGTATGATTCCCTCAGAGGAAATCTTCCGCTTGATTTTGGCTATGATTATGGGATTGCTTATTGGATTTGAGAGGGAGATGTCTCATAAGCCGGCTGGATTAAGAACCCATATACTTGTCTGCCTAGGATCATGCCTATTTACTCTAATTTCGATTAAATTTAGCTTTGATCCTGCTAGAATAGCTGCTGGTATTGTTGCGGGGATCGGCTTTATTGGCGCTGGGACAATACTCGCTGAGAGGGAGAGAATCGTTGGAATAACAACTGCGGCTAGCCTATGGGTAACAGCGGCGATAGGTTTAGCGTTGGGTATTGGAGAGTATATGCTGGCGTTAATAGCAACCATCCTCACAGTATTCACGTTATTCTCTAGAGTTATCTTTAAAAAGGTGTCTCTTAGAGGGTCATTTCCTAGATGAGCGCCTTGGCGCTACATATAGGTTTTGATGACACTGACTCGCCTAGGATGGGATGCACAACTTATGTTGCAGCGCTTATAATTGAAAGGCTAACTAAAATCGGTGTTCAGTTCATCGATTACCCAAATATAATTAGGTTAAATCCAAACATTCCCTGGAAAACTCGCGGAAACGGTGCATTATGTATAAGAGTCCTATGTGAAGATCACATTTATGAGGATGTAAGGGAGGCAGTTATCGAAAATATCGAGGAGAACTCTGACCTTGATTATGAGGGGGCTGATCCAGGAGTAGTCTTTTTAAGGGGTGAGGTTCCGCAGGAGATTAGGGACTTCGCTAAGGAGGCTATTCAGGGAATCGTGAGTATGAAGAGTGCGCTTAAATTAATTAAAATGTTTGGTGCCGAAGCCATCGGCTATAAGACTGGACGTGGCATAATTGGCGGATTGGCCGCTATAGGCGAGACACTCGAGGGAGACCATACTTTCGAGCTAATAGCCTATAGGAGGAGGGAGAATTGGGGTACTCTTAGAAGGATTAATGAGTTGTCTGTTATAGAGATGGATAAGAGAATGGGTAACTTAACGTTCAATAACGTTGATCCCGAAACTGGCAGAATATTGATAACGCCTAGGGGACCTGATCCAGTACTTTATGGCATTAGGGGAGAAAGTCCAGAGGCGGTTAAAATGGCGCATAGGATGGTTCGTGTATATGAACCAATAGAACGCTGGGTCATCTTCAGAACAAACCATGGGACAGACTCTCACCTAAGAATGATCCCCTCAATAAAGGATATTAAGTCATATCATCCAGTAATTGTCCAAGGAAAGGTTAATGGCGCTCCAAAAATTATCCCCGGAGGCCACGTCATATTTCGAATAAAGGATGATACTGGGGCAGTAGATTGCGCAGTATATGAGCAGGGAGGAAACCTTAGGAAAATAGCCAGTAAATTAATTGAGGATGATTTAATTAGGGTTTATGGTGGTGTCCGACCTCCTTCAAAGGGGAATCCCATGACAATAAATGTTGAGAAGATTGAGATTCTCTGCCTTACTGAGAAGATGATCCTTAATAACCCGCTCTGCCCAGTCTGCGGCAAGAGAATGAAGTCCATGGGCAAGGGAAAGGGATTCGAATGCTATAAGTGCGGCTTTCATGGACCAAAGCTCACGAAGATGGCCGTTAAAGTTGAGAGGGATATTAAGCCAGGCATATATATTGCGCCGCCTAGATCCGAAAGACACCTCACAAAACCACTATCGCGATATGGTTTAGAGAAGAAGTGGGTTGGAGGTCCCAAAATAATATGGCCGGAGGAGTTTTTGAGTAAGCACTCTTAACTACCTTTTTGGAAACCTTTAATTGGATCATCCTTAAGATATTAAATCTTGATTAATAATTGGTAGTGGTGATGAGAAATATATGAGTGGAGAAGCTCAGCTACCGCCAGCAGTTCAAGAAAGGCTCCTTAGGCTACAGCAGCTCCAGGAAACCCTTCAGACTATTTTAGCGCAGAAGCAGCAGCTCGACCTAGAGATCCTCGAGATTGATAGAGCACTCAGCGAGCTTGATAAGGCGCCGGATGACGTCGTGGTCTACAAGTCTATCGGCTCATTGTTAATTAGGACAGATAAGGCTAAGGTCACCAGCGAGCTTACTGAGAGAAAAGAGCTGGCTACAATGAGGGTATCCGTCCTAACTAAACAGGAAGAAAGATTAAGAGGTCAGATAAAGGAGCTTCAAGAGAAGATTCAAAAGGACTTACGCCCGGCTACGTAAACTTAAGCCCATCGACCGTGGTGCTTAACTTGAGCGAGCGGCCACTTTCCTCCTTAACTTATGAGGAGTTAGAGGGGATCTGTGAAGCTGCCGAGGAAGCTGTGAGAAGATACATTTTTTCTAGGGTTAAGAGGGAGTACGTTTCAGTTTTGTTTATCTCTGTTTATCTAGAGGGACTTGATACATTAAATGTAAATGTTGAAGTTGAGATAGAGCTCTCTCCTCTATATAAAAAATTAAACATCCAAGAGATAGCGGATGGTTCTGTTAAAGCTGCCTTCGAGGTCATCGAAAAATATCTTAGGAAAATTAGATGCCAAGAGGCTCCAGGAGGAGTTAAATGAAGCCATTTAGAGAAATAATGAGTATTCTCAATGAGAGAAATGCGAGGCATATTCTTATTTTATGTCATAAAAATGCCGACCCAGATGCGGTATGCTCATCATATACTCTCTCTAATCTATTAAGTATATTTAAACCAGGCATAGAGATTGTCGTGGCAGTTCCAGAGAGCGTGAGTAAAATTTCAAAGATTATATTAGAGAGGTTCCCAATGGAAGTTACCCATGAGGAGCCGGACTTCAAGGCATTCGATGTCATATTTGTGTTGGATACCAATACCCTGCGCCAATTAGGTGAGTGGGGCGAGCATATATGTGAGACATCAGCGCCGATAATCATGATCGACCACCATGCACCTCACCTAGAGACAGAGAGAATCATGACATTATATATATGTAGGGAGAACTCCTCAGCCACTTGTGAAATAATTTATGAATTGTTTAAGGAAGCTGATGTTAAACCATCAAAGGATGTAGCCGAGGCCCTACTTTTAGGAATAGCTTTTGATACTAGGCACTTCACATTAGCTAGGTCATCCACATTTAAAGTTATCTCTGAAATTGTGGATCTAGGTATAGACGTTCAAGAGAATATACAAATCCTAACGGTGCCTATGGACGTCTCAGAGCGTATAGCTAGACTTAAGGCCTGTAAGAGGATTGAGACCATGAGAATATATGGCTGGATCATAGCGTTCTCCCGCGTTGGATCCTTCCAGGCATCGGCAGCTAGGGCTCTTATAGACGTTGGCGCCGATGTCGCCATAGTTGGCTCTGAAGATAAGGGCGAGTTGCTGATTAGCATGAGGTCAAGTAATGAGTTCTATAATAAAACTAGCATACATCTCGGCAAGGACATAGCAGCCCCACTAGGCCAGCTTCTGCAGGGTATGGGTGGTGGACACACAACATCAGCGGGAGTTAATGGTAGGGGGGACCTTGAAACTGCCTTTAAATTTGCTGCTAGGATATTGAGGAAGAAGCTTAAATGTTCTCAGCGCCAGATACAGGCATAAGGTATTATAATCCATGTTGTTAGAGTTACCTGTGCTTATTGCTTAATTATTGGATTATAGGACTGTTTTCTAGACCTAGCCTCTCCCCTCTCCTATTCTCATATTTGTCTAAGTGAAAAATTATGAGTTGGTTTATGTATTTGATGGTGTGAGGTAGAGTTTAATTGGGACTGAGTTGCAGATTAAGGGATAGAATCTCGGCTCTCATGCGGCTCTCAAATTTAGTGAAAATTTCCTTTATTCTCTCCTCCACAGTTTCCCTCATAACGCTTTATTTTTTATATCTAGAATCCTATGAGGTAACATGGAAAGGGAGAGCATATTATATTTTCTTTCTATGGTTGGTTTTTCTTGAGTTTATATTGAATTGGGAGAAGATTGATGTGAAGGTTCATTCATTGAAGTCTAAGCGCTTTTCAGCATTAATTGTAGTCACTCTTTTGCCTACTATATATGTAGTGATCGCATCTTTCTCTGGGCTTAATAGGGAGATTATGAATGTTTTTCCTAAGCATTATGGGATGAGTGTATGGGCGGAGAGCATGCCCCTCACTATAGAATATATTATCTTAGCGTCTCTCTTCTTACTAATAGTGATCTTGGCTTATGGAAGAAGGGGTCTAAGATATCTTGCGCCTCCAATCTCTCTTTTATGGGCTATAGGCATAATCTTCATCATAGATAACCTTTATCCATTTGGTGAATTTACGCTATTTCAGATGCTCGTTCCAGCCACCTCCATACTCGCATCCAGCATCCTCTCATTAATTGGCTATAATGTTGAGTTGAGGGGACAAATTTATGGAGCGACTGCCTTAAAGGTTTGGAGCGATAAGGGTGAGGCCACATTTGGCATAACCTGGCCATGCTCAGGCGTGGAAGGCCTCATATTATATTCAGTTATAACTGCTCTATTTTTAAGTGACAGCACGCTTCCACGTAGGCTGAAAATACTATATTTTTTGATAGGGGCCGTAATAACATATATTATCAATGCCCTTAGAATAGTCATGGTCTTTACTATAGCTACTAAGCATGGTGTTACTTCTCCAGAGGTTCAGCGCTTCCACGATTATTATGGGCCATTATTCTCGGTAATGTGGATTTTAGCCTATCAACTAGTAATAATTGCTGCACAATCCCTATGGAGTAAAAGAAAATCCAAGGATGCCATTTTTGGAAAGTCTTATAAATAAAAAAGATGGTATAGTCTCCTACGTGGTGAGACTTGATATGAGAAAACATAAGACTTTAATATTGATATTCTTGGTTTTCTTGAGCGTTTTTCTGACCTATAGAACAGATATACCGGTGGTTAATGCTGTTAATGAGGAGGGTCCATCCTTTGCGGAGAGCATTTCAGTCACAGTAAATTGTACAACAGCTGAACTCACGATATTTAGCACAATATATTCAGCAGACGTCTCACTTGTGCACTTTCCACCAGGAGTAGATATGAGCAGAGGCGAATTAACCGACGCCGTCCTAATTGTAGTCGGATTTTCTAGGGAGGCTTCAGGATTAGTTATTGGCTTCAATAATACCGATGCCGCGACCGCAAGGTCGCTTGCGGATGCCGTTAAGGGCTCCATAGAAACTGCCTTTAATATGGGCTTCACATTCACATATAACTCCACCGAAACCGAAGATACCTATGTTTACGTGTCATATACTGGGCCTGGGAAGAGCGATCTAACTGGATATCTAAGCTGGCTTATGGAGAGATGCTTGGCCCCAGACTTAGGCGGCTTTACATTAACATTTCTCCCCATGAGCAGTAAGATGGAAGCTATTGTTAAGGTTAGCGCTGGCAAGGAGAGCGGCGGCTTTGAATGGATCTACTATATGACAGTAGGCTATTCCACCAGCGTACCAACCGGTATGGGACCACATAAAATAGATATCCTAGAGCTGCTCAATGTGGATTCGCTTGCACCATCAGAATATGCTTCGTATGGGGGTTGGTTTGTATCAACAGTTCAGTTCATTGTTCTCTCCAACGATACTGTCTCCTATGTATCCTCGGAGCCAGGCCTCGTGAGCCCACCGACGCAGATGAGGGGCTGGCTTGTCAATCCCACCCCACCTCAACCACCCGTGCAATTAATGGCACAATTTAGCTTCGCAAATGACCCAACATCAGTTAATAAGCTCTCATTAACCTTCAGCGGCCTAATTATCCCAGAGTTTATGGCTGCAACCCCATTGACCATGTTGATTTTAGCGGTATCTATTGTTCTGGTCGTTAAAAAATGGCTTAGATCGAGAAGTTTGTCGGTATTAGGTTGATTGGGTAGGACCTTACCCCCATCTTTTTCTCAATATACCTGGCTAGAATTTTATTATGTTCTCCGCCATGGTATGTTAAGACTAGCTTTGGGCTACATTCTTTGATGAATTCTAGCAGGCTTGGGAAGTCTGCATGGTCACTTAGGGGAAAAGATCTACGTTTAAATTTTATAGCCCACCCTGAAACTACTGCCAGTGCAAATCTGTCATTTGAGAATAAACTTGGTTCCTTTGGGGCAACGATTACAGCGTCTGTTTTAGAGATGAGTTCAGAAGCCTCCTTAGAATTAATATCAATATAGTCTATCCTAAGTCCATAGCTCCCGTAAATCTTATTAACCATTGAAACTTTCCAGTGGGATATAACTGGTATACCAGTATTCTCATTAAAGATTCTTATTACCTCCTGAGAGTTTCCAATAGCGTCTGCCTGAAATGCTGGAATCTTACCCTTGCTTAACACTTCTTCTGCCCATCTAATCATATCTTCTGTAACATCTTTATCTGATGGAAAAATAAACTCGGGTGATCCGTATGTCGCCTCAATAATAAGTATATCACACTTTACTGGTTCAGCTGGCTTTATGAGCCTCTCCTCTCTAGTGTTAAGGTCACCTGTAAATAGGACTATTCCATCAGGCATGTGCACTTCAAACTCATATGAGCCAAGGATGTGGCCTGACGAATGGGGCACCACTTCTATATCGTCTATCTTCACCCTCCTGTTTATGGCTAGGGGCTGCCACCTATTAGCCTTAACACCATGTGCCGAGATCAGCTTCATAGTTTCCTCAGATGAGAATACTGGTATCTGTCTAAGCCTAAAGGAGTACGCGTGATCTGCGTGCGCGTGGGTTACAAACGAAGCCCTACAATTCAGGACCCTAGACTGGAAGTCAAAAACTACCTTGCTTTCCTCATACTCTATGGATATTCCATTCTCCCATTTGATCCTCAAAGGGGAACAACCATCAATCATATAGGGCGAGAAAACTTAAAATTGTTTTCCATATCATTACTATATATAAATAGTTAATAGTCTTTATACAAGAGTTTAAATTACCATAGTTTTCTTTAAATATGCTTGGTGAAAGATAGTTAAGGTGCAACTATACTTTGACAATCCTTGAGGCAAGAAACCTATCATATATATACCCAAACTCCGAGAAGACGGCGATTGAGGATATAAATTTGGCGATTGAAAGAAGGGAGTTCGTCCTTCTTACTGGTCCTAGTGGGTGCGGGAAGACTACGCTTTGTAGATGCTTTAATGGACTTATACCACACTTCTATGGTGGTAGGCTTAAGGGCGAGGTAATAGTCGTCGGATTAAAAACGACGGAGCATCCCATTTACGAGCTTGCAAAGCACGTTGGTTTAGTCTTTCAGAACCCAGAGAACCAGCTGTTCGCCCTAACAGTGGAGAAGGATGTGGCCTTTGGGCTGGAAAATCTCGGCCTTCCTAGAGACGAGATTCGAAGGAGAGTTGAATGGGCATTAAAGGTTACTGGAATATATAATTTAAGGGATAAGGCTCCATTTGAGCTTTCTGGTGGGCAGCAGCAGAGGGTGGCCATAGCGTCAGTCCTCGCAATGCAGCCCGAGATCATTGTACTAGATGAGCCCACATCATTCCTCGATCCATTAAGCGCCAGAAATATCCTAGAAACTATCCATCAGCTGAATTTGGAGCTGGGAAAGACGGTAATACTTGTTGAGCATAGATTAGATCTAGCCGTTAAATATGCCAGTCGTATCATTATTATGGATCGAGGTCGCATCATCATAGATGATGAGCCGAAAAAAGTCTTTTTAGATGATAGAATTAGGTTAGTTGGCGTTGGGATACCGAAGGTTATTAGGCTCTATCATGCATTAAGGGAGGATGGAGTTGAACTCGGCAAAGTTCCACTAAGCCCCGATGAGACCTCTGAACTGATTATGGAGGTGCTTAAACTTGATAGAGGCTGAGGATGTTTACTTTATATATCCTAGTGGCGTCGAGGCCCTTAGGGGAGTATCAGTTGAAATAGCTGATGGAGAGTTTGTCGCAATAATGGGGCAGAACGGAGCGGGCAAAACTACACTAGTTAAGCACTTTATTGGTTTACTAAAGCCAACTAAAGGAAGAGTGTTGGTAGATGGTGTCGATACGAGGAGCGTTAGTGTAGCCCAGCTTGCCAGAAAAGTAGGTTTCGTCTTTCAGAATCCAGATCACCAACTATTTAGCGAAACAGTTGAGGAGGAAATTGCCTTTGCTCTGAAGAACTTTGGTTTTAACGAAGAGACAATCAAGGAGAGGGTTGATTGGGCGCTCAACCTCCTAGATTTAACGCAATATCGTAAAACTTCACCATTCATGCTTAGTGGTGGGGGGAGGAAGAGAGTTGCCTTAGCATCAGTATTAGCATGGGACCCAAAAATACTGATACTTGATGAGCCAACTATAGGGCAGGATGCATACCAGAAGGAAAAACTCCGGCACTTTATAGCCCATCTGAACCAGCAGGGCAAGACTGTAATAGTGGTGACACATGATATAGAGTTTGTCGCTGAGTGTGAGCCGAGGATAATCCTTATGGCTAGTGGTAGGATAATCGCTGACGGAGATGCTAGGGAGGCTCTTACCGACCCAGCCTTAATGAAGGAAGCATCCCTAATACCGCCTGAGATAACACAAGTATTCATGAGACTCAATGATCTAGGCTTCCCAAGAAAAGTTCTAGGGGTATACGAAGCTAAGCGTTTAATTATCGAGAGGTTTCGCGGCAGGGTTGTGTAATGAGCATATTTGAGGGCTTAAGGTTTAGGAATATTTCTTCGCCAATACATAGGATCGACCCAAGAGCCAAGTTTTTATACGTGTGCGTCTTCTTTGCTATAGCAGTGTTATTCGTTCGGTTGATGCCGCTCCTAATACTATTCTTCTCTCAGATGCCACTGGTCATAATAGCTAGGATTAAGAGAGAATGGATACGTCTAATGAGGGGCTCAATATTCTTCGCGGCAATAATTTTTATCGCAAATACTGTTTCACTACACTTTTACGGCGGTTATCCATCCTTGGCACCAATTATAGAACATTCTCTAGCTATGACTCTTAGATTCCTTATCTTAATTGAGTCCTTCTCAATATTTTTTGCAACCACCTCCCCAGACATGCTCGGTTTATCCCTAGAGCAGATGGGAGTCCCATACACGTTCTGCTTCGCGTTCACGACAGCTATCCGCTTCGTCCCAGTTTTGGCTGAGGAGGCGCAGACAATAATGGATGCTCAGAAGGCACGCGGATTAGAACTTGAGCAGGGAAACTTCATAAAAAGAACAAGGAATTATATACCAATCTTGATACCACTCATAGTCAGCGCTATAAGAAGGAGCATGGAGCTTGCTGAGGCCATGGAGTCCAGAGCTTGGGGTGCATCAAAAAAGCGTACAAACTTATACTCACTTAAAATTGGCATGAAAGATTATCTTTTCATTTTAATCTCAGTTATGATACTTATTCTTTCCCTATATGTGTGCTTTTTCATCCATATGCCAAGCCTTACTGAATTAATGCATTTTGTTTAAATTACAGTCATGTTTCGGCCTCCATTTATTACATCTATTAACATTCTGGCGCACTTCTCAATAGCCTCTCTAACCTCTCGACTAACTCCCTCCCCTAAACCAAGATTTTTCGGTTCGATTCCCAGTAAAGCAATTTTTGCATTAGTTTCCTTTTGAATTAACCATGCCAGTAGGTTAAGTGGTATGGCATGTGTGGATACGGTAATATCAGGTATCTGCTCAGATAAAATAAGCCTAGCCTCACCAGGTTCTCCGCCGAAGAGGGCTGCGTCAATTATAAGGACATGCGACGGCTTAAACATTTTCATTTTACTAATAAAATTTTCTGGGGCTATGCCACCATATATTATCTTAGTATTTTCTGGAACCTTCCTCCTTATTCTCTTTAAGATTGCCAATCCCAAGGAATCGTCTCCTCTAAGAGGATTGCCGACTCCAAGAATAATGAGTTTTTGATACCCACTCAGCCAAGATTTAAGCTCATTTTCGATCAACATCAATCGAATTTTTATGGACACATGATTAAAAAGTTAACTCTTTCAGATCTTAAGGAAAACCTAAAATACCTCAAACTTAAAGTATATATGATTTAAAATTAAAGAATTGAGGAAAGAGCCCATGAAAGCCAGCACATCTGAACAAAAAGTTCTTCTATATGATCCTACCAAATGTACTGGTTGTCTCTTTTGCCAGATCGCTTGTTCCTATCAGCACTTCAGGGAGATTGGCTTAGAGAAGGTAAACTTACGAATAATATTTGATGAGAAGACTGGAGAATTTGAGGCGATCTACTGCCAGCATTGCGACGAGCCCTTATGTGTCGCGGTATGCCCAAATGAGGCGGCCGTGAAAGATGAGGTAACGGGTCTAGTGAAGATAAACCCGCTGAGGTGCATTGGATGCAAGACGTGTACCGTTACCTGCCCATTATCGGCCCCATGGTTTAACCCTGAACGACGTATCACCATAAAATGCAACTTCTGTGACGGTGACCCCAAGTGTGCGAAATTCTGCTCCCCTCAAGCAATTAGGGTTACCTTAAGGAAGGAGGCTTGGGAGTTTAATAAAAAACGGTATCTTGAGGTGTAGCATATGGTTTTGCCGATAGAATCTAGAATAATGAATTACTTGAGGGAGGTTTTAGGGGACGATTTAATAAAGCTTTATAGACAGCGTGAGAGGAGAATATTCGCTGAGGTTAAGCCAGCAGCCGTTAGAAAGGCTATAAAAACCCTAGTGGATAAGTATATGGATATACGCTTCATAACGCTCTCCGCGATAGACAATGGCTTAGACATGGAATATCTATACCACTTTCACATCAATGGTATTATCCTAACTCTCAGAAGTTTAAGGCCGAAAGAGGAACCTATACTTGACTCAATAGCAGATCTTGTTCCAGCCGCAAATTTCATTGAGAGGGAGATCTCAGACCTATTTGGGATCAAACTTATCAATCACCCAGAACCAGAGCCGGCTGGCCTAGTGCTAATTAAGGATTGGCCTGAAGATAAAAGGCCGCTAAAGAGACCCTTTGAGGGTATTTTACCATCAAAGGCTAGACCCGTCGTCGAGGCCTTGATATCTAGTGGTTGTGTGGCCCCGATATCAGCCTTTGTTCAGAAGAAGCGTGAGGAGATTGGTTTATTGAAATCCGCACCCTTCCCATTCACGGATGAGAAGATTCTAGGAGAATATCATGACGTCATCAAAGCTTCTGGTATGAGTGAGAGAATCGGATTTGATTGGGGGAAGAAGAAGCTCAGGTATAAGTAGTGGTGATGGACATGGTTAAATATGTCCTCTTCCTCGGCTGCCAGATCCCAATGCGCTTACCCAACATTGAGGTAGCCACGAGGAAGGTTTTCAAGAGGCTTAACATAGAGGCTGTTGATTTACTAGGATACTCCTGTTGTCCTGAACCTGTAATATCCCGCCTAGTTAACGAGGATGCTGCGCTTATAATATCTGCGAGGAACTTAACATTGGCTGAGGAACTAGACCTAGACATGATGATCTTATGTAACGGCTGCTACGAAACTCTGGCCGAGGCAAATGAGATTCTTAAGCACGATGCGGAGAAAAGGAGTAAAGTCAATGAGGTTATTAGGAAGTATGGCAAGGAATATAAGGGTAAGATAGATGTTAAGCATGTTATTGAGGTTCTCCATGAGGATGTCGGCTTAGCTAAGATTAAGGGTTCAGTAATTAAGCCGCTGAATATCCGTGTCGCATTACATTATGGCTGCCACCTCCACCGTGAGTATAAAAGCACTGACATAATGCGAAAACCACATATGATGAGAGAAATAGTTGAATGGACAGGGGCCCAGATAGTGGATTACGGTCTTGAGCGTATGTGCTGCGGATACCCGAGTATGCAGGCAGATGAGGAATTCTCACTTAAGGAGAGGTTGGCCAGAAAGCTCAGTAAGATTACTAGCGCTGGCGCGGATGCCGTAGTCACAGCTTGCCCAGCATGTATAATACAATTTGAGCTCGGCCAAGTGATGCTGAAGTCGCATAGAATCCAGTTCAATGTTCCATGTCTAAATCTCATGGAGCTACTAGCCTTGTCATTTGGCGTTCCATCTAAGGAGCTGCTCATAGAATTCCATAGGAGTCCCGTTCCACAATTAGTTAAGAGGTTGGGGGTGTAATTTATGCCTGAGAAGGTTTATATTGGCCCATATCGCCCGCAGCTAGTTGAGCCCGAGCGTTTTGAGCTCCTGGTTGAGGGAGATAGAATAATTGATGCTAAGATGGAGCTTGGATACATGCATAGGGGCATAGAGAAGCTCTTCACCACAAGGACCTATATGCAAAATATAGCCTTAGCTGAGAGAATATGTGGTATATGTAGTGGGATACACACACTATGCTATGTTCAGACCGTTGAGGGGTTAATGGGCATAGAGGTTCCAGAGAGAGCTAAGTATCTAAGATGTATATATATGGAGCTTGAGCGCCTGCACAGCCACTATCTATGGTTCAGTATACTGGCTCACACTCTACATGAGCACGAAGTATTTGCTAAAATAATGGGCGAGAGGGAGATAATTCAGGATCTACTCGAATATTTAACTGGGAATAGAATCAACTACACTATAAACACTATTGGGGGCGTGCGCAGGGATATTACTTCAGAAAAGGCTAAGAAGATACGAAAGGTCCTGGGAACCCTTAAACCCCTCTCAGACTATATTATGTCGCTCTTAGATGACAATGGACTCTTCACTAAGAAGACTAAAGGGGTGGGAGTTCTACCAAGGAACAAGGCTATAGAAGTCGGCGCCGTAGGTCCGGTGTTAAGGGCTTCTGGAGTAGCCAGCGACGTAAGAAAGGATGACCCATATGCAGCCTATGATAAGCTCGATTGGGAGGTTATAGTCGAGAGGGATGGAGACCTCCGCGCAAAAAGTCTCGTCAGGGCTAGGGAGACGTATGAGAGCATGAAGATCATTGAGCAATCTCTAGATAATCTCCCACCGGGAGATATCGCCGTGAAGCCAGGTGAGCCTAGAGTTGGCGAGGAAATTGGTAGAACAGAGGCCCCGCGTGGTGAGCTGATCTACTATATTAGGTCTAATGGAACCAATATTCCTGAGAGAGTTAAGGTCCGAACTCCCTCATATGCTAACAATTTTGCTATACTCGCAATGCTCAAGGGGGAGATTCTTAAGAACGCTAGGGCGGTGATAGAAAGCATAGATCCATGCTTCGCTTGCACTGACCGCGTTACGGTTGTTGATGTTAAGACTGGGAAGAGGAGAGGGTTATAGCCCTAAAGTAGTTGGGAGGTGATTTATGTGGCTAAGATTTCCGTTTACCGTTTCCTCTCCGCTGGCTGCAACGCCTGCGATGTTGAGATCCTAGAGTGTCTTGCCCCGAGATATGGGCTTGCTAACTTAGGGGTTGAAGTTGTCGAGGAAACAGAGAAGGCAAATGTTCTAATCTTAAGTGGTGCCGGGACAGTTAAAGGTAAGGATTTCCTACTAGAGGTCTATGAGAAAATAAACCCGCCTAAAATAGTAATTGCCGTGGGGAACTGTTCAATAACAGCGAATATCTTCGAGAAAGGTTACCCAATAGTTGGCCCACCAAATAAACTTGTGCCAGTTAACTATTATATTCCTGGATGCCCGCCCCGCCCACAAGCCATTATTAAAGCCGTTGCCGACATACTTGGTGTGAAGAGTGAGGAGAAGGAGGATTTCTGGAAAACTCCTGAGGGCTTCCGTGGGAGACATGAAATCGATAAGGAGAAATGTATTGGATGTGGTGCATGCTCCCAAATCTGCACGGGGGATGCGATAGATGTTATTGATGGACCTGAAAAGAGGATTATTAGGGTCAAATATTCCCACTGTACATTCTGTGCCTTCTGTCAGGATGAG
This sequence comes from Bathyarchaeia archaeon, assembly GCA_038820405.1. Classification (GTDB taxonomy): domain Archaea; phylum Thermoproteota; class Bathyarchaeia; order Bathyarchaeales; family DTEX01; genus DTEX01. Next base: position 35,167 of record JAWAXL010000002.1, on the reverse strand, counting down.
TGCCCAACGCAGGCAATAAAGCTTACTGGAACATACCACTTATTAACAAATGACCCGCAAACCACTAGAGTAGAGAATGATGTTGATCTGCTTACCTGCGCTATATGTGGTGGGACATTTTTCCCAGAGAAGCAGATAAATTGGGCGTTAAAGCGCGTTGTTGAGGAGAAGATTCCAGCATACAAAGTCTTTAGTGACAATATATCAAGTGCAATGAAAGTGTGCATAAATTGTAGGAGGAAAATAGATAATATAAGGAGGGCAAAGAGTCTTCTCACAAGTCTCTCAGAGAAGATTAGAAGACTTTAGCATGTTGAAAAAATAGGCATATTTTTATTCCACCCTCTCTTTTTCTTTAATTAAGATAAATGTTGAGAAGTTCCATATTTAAGGAGGACTAAAATTGTCTGAAGTGGTCGGGAAAGATGTATTAGTATCTAGGATAGATCCAAAGTTTAAGTATGAAGTCGTTAAGATGCCAGGTGGAGAAAAGCTTCTGCAATGCTTCCAATGTGGAACATGTACATCTGACTGCCCCATTGCAAGGTTTAGTGATGAATATAGACCACGAAAGATCATCAGGATGGCTCAGTTGGGGCTAAAGGAAAAAGTTTTAAGCAGCGGCTTTATATGGCTCTGTGCCTCATGCTTCACTTGCACCGACAGATGCCCTCAAGGTATTGAAGTTGCAAGTATAATAAGAATCCTGAAAAACATGGCTGTGATGGAGGGGCGGATACCTGAAGTCTTTAAAGTCCTTTTAGGCAACTTGATTAAGACCGGTTATGTATATGAAATTCCTGAATCGAGGATTAAGAGGCGGGGGACTCTTAACCTCCCACCGCTGCCGAAAGCTAATATTGAGAGCTTAAATAAGTCCCTTGAAGGCATAGGTGTTGAGAAATTCCTTAAGGGAGCTTATGAGAAACATGGGGAGACTGATGTATGGGTATGAGCAAAAAATACCTAGTTTATTTGGGTTGCGTTATCCCATATAGGCTTTCTTCTTACGAGATATCTGCTAGGAAAGTCTTAGATAAGCTTGGTGTGGAATTAGTTGAGATGCCGGAATTCAATTGTTGTGGTCTCCCACTTGAACCATTAAGCCACGAGATAATGCTCATCCTTTCCGCGAGAAACCTTGCTGTGGCGGAGCAGACTGGCTTAAATATTTTGGCCCTCTGTCCCGGCTGCGCTGGTACATTAAAGAAGACTAGAAGGGCTCTTAAAGAGAATAAGGCGCTTAGGGAGGAGATTAACGATCATATGAGAAAGACTGGCCTAGAGTTTAAGGAAGGCACGGAAGTTAAGCATATATCACAAGTTATGATTGAGGATATTGGCATTGACAATATTAGGAGAGCAATCACCAGACCGCTTAAGAATCTTAGGGTCGCTGGGCATAGTGGTTGTCATCTCTCAAGGCCGAGGAAATATATTGGATTTGAGGATCCTGAAAATCCGAGAGCTCTGAAAATGCTAATTAGTGCTACTGGGGCAAAGTCTGTCGAGTACCTAGGGGAGACTGAGTGCTGTGGTTCAACAGTAGCCGCTTTAGATGAAAAAATATCACTATCCCTAGTTAGAGAGAAACTCGTACATGTTAAGGAGGCTGGCGCAGATGCATTAATAACTATTTGTCCAGGCTGCCATATAATGTATGATGCGAATCAATTGCGGGCTGAGAGGATGTTTGGCGAAAAATATGACATTCCAGTATTACATTACACACAGCTTCTCGGCTTAGCAATGGGGATGAATCCGGAGGAAATAGGCTTTGAGGAACTACGCGTGAAGCCCACAAAAATCCTAAAGAAGATTTTAAGCACCTAAAAGAATGATAGAGAATTTAAGCTATGCGTTTAAAAATAATTGTTTCGGGCATAGTTCAAGGAGTTGGCTTTCGCCCATTCATATATAGGATTTCCATCAAGAATCACTTAAAAGGCTATGTTAAGAATAGAGGAGACTCATGTGTAGAGATAGTTGTTGATGGCGAAGATGAAAATATAAAGAGTTTTCTGAGAGATCTTGTCGAGAAGAAACCTCCGCATGCCAGAATACATGAAATTATAACAACGTCGGTTGAGGGGACTGAAGAAGATTATAAGGGTTTTGAGATATCCAAGAGCTCTGATGAGTCAGAGCTATCTGGTTCAATCATACCCTCAGACATAGCCATATGCGAAGAATGCCTTATGGAGATGCGCGACCCCTCTAACCCAAGATACAATTATTTCTTTATAACATGCGTGAATTGCGGACCAAGATATACAATAATTGAAGATGTTCCATATGATAGGGAGAATACTACGATGCGAGACTTTCAGATGTGTGACTTCTGCAGATCAGAATATGTGGATCCACTTAACAGAAGATTTCATGCGCAAACGGTTGCATGTCCAAGATGTGGTCCAAAGGCGTACCTGGTGGACGCTGATGGTGTAAGAGTTGAGTGCGCAGATTCAATTAGGGAGGCTGGAAAGATCGTTTCAGAGGGATATATTGTTGCGGTGAAGGGTTATGGAGGTTTCCATATAGCTGCCTCAGCGCTCCTTGATGAACCGCTTAAAAGGTTAAGGATGGCTAAGCATAGAGAGCAGAAGCCCTTTGCAATAATGGCTAAGAGCCTAGAAGCTGTGAAAACTTTCGCTGAAGTTAGCCCAAGGGAGGAGGCAGTTTTAAAATCATATGCACGACCAATAGTTCTACTAAAGAAAAGCGAAAATTATTATTTGTCTGAGCTTATTTCTCCTGGCCTACACAATATTGGCGTTATGCTCCCATACTCTGGATTACATTACATGCTCTTTGACCAGATTTCAGACCCAGCCCTCGTTATGACCAGCGCCAATCCCCCAAACCAGCCAATAGTTAAGGATGATAGCGAGGCGTTTAGAAGATTACGTGGTCTAGTAGATTATTTTTTGCTGCATAATAGGCGGATAGCTCATAGATGTGATGATTCAGTTCTACGCCTACATGATGACAAATTTGTCTTTATAAGAAGGTCAAGAGGATATGCACCGGAACCAATCAGGCTGAAGTTTAGGGCCAGGCGTTGCGCACTTGGGCTTGGAGGCGAAGAGAATAACACTGCGTGCATCATAATTGGCGGCAAAGCCTTTTTATCACAGCATATAGGAGATGTTGAGAACCTTGAAACCTTAGAGTTCCTCGAATCCGCATCTAAAAGACTGATACGCTTAACAAACTGTAATGTTGAGGTAGTTACATGTGATCTGCATCCAAAGTTCGCTACGACGATGTTGGCTAAGAGACTCTCAGAGGAGTATGGTTGGCAGATACTCCAAGTCCAGCACCACTATGCTCACGTGGCAGCCCTAATGGCTGAACATGGCTTAAATGAGATTATAGCCATATGTTGTGACGGCTATGGATATGGTGAGGATGGGGGTGCGTGGGGCGGGGAGATAATACTTGGCTCATTAGATCCGCCAGAATTTAAACGCTTAGGTCATTTAGAAGAGCAGCCGCTTCTTGGGGGCGATATGGCCACAAAGTATCCGCTTAGGATGGCGGCTGGCATACTTTCTAAGCGCATAAATATAGGAGATTGGCTCATGAAGAATAGCTCCCACCTACCTCATGGTGCCAGAGAGGCACAAATAATACTGTCGTATCTTAGGAAGGGTGGAGTAAAGATGAAAACCACAAGCTGTGGTAGAGTCTTGGATGCAGCCTCAGCAATCTTGGGTATATGCTATGAGAGGACATATGAGGGAGAGCCGGCAATGAAGCTTGAGTCGGCGGCAACTCACGGAAGAAATGCAATTGATCTTAAGCCGCAGATCAGCGGCACAGAACTAAACACAACCGAGATGATAGTCTCACTATTTGAGAAGAGAAACAATTATCCTAATAGGGATTTAGCCTACTCTGTTCATTCCTATTTAGCTATAGGATTAGCTCAGTTAGCCATTAACCTGGCAGTAGAGCATAATATAAAGAATGTAGGCTTTACAGGGGGAGTCGCATGCAATCAGATAATCGCCGGGATGATGCGCGGGGTTGTTGAGAATAATGGACTAAACTTCTTTGTTCATGAAGCGGTACCTCCTGGGGATGGTGGCTTATCCCTTGGGCAAGTAACTATAGCAGCGTTCTTCCAGCGATGAAAAAATTAAAACTTCTTAAATCTTAGAAAAATATTTATTTCTGGTCCTCGTATCTTGAGGAGATTAGAAGATGTGTCTAGCTGTTCCCGCGAGGATTATTGAGGTAAACGGAGATTTAGCTAAAGTTGATTTTGGCGGCGTAATCAGGGAGGCAAATGTTTCGCTAGTTGATGCTAAGGTTGGCGACTATGTTCTTGTTCATGCTGGTTATGCGATACAGGTCTTGGATAAGGAGGAGGCCGAGGAGACTCTAAGATTATGGAGAGAGATTTTAGAGGTTGAAGAGGAGCGAGAAGATGTTCTGGAAGGGCTTTAGAGATCCAATTCTCGCCAAGAGAATAATTGAAAAAATACATGAGATCACGCCTAAAAATGAGATCATAAAGATCTGCCATATATGTGGAACGCATGAATGGACTATATCACATTATGGCATAAGGAGTTTATTGCCTGGTAACGTTGACGTCATAGCTGGACCAGGCTGTCCAGTATGCATTGTGCCAGCCTCTGAGGTGGATGAAGCAATCAAGATAGCGTTAGGTGGGTCTACGCTTCTATGTTTTGGTGATGTCGCTAGGGTTTCGGGCTCGCAGCTGTCCCCAATTGATGCTAAGGCTAAAGGTGCGGATGTCCGTATAGTTTATAGTGTTATGGATGCTGTAAGGATAGCTGAAAAAGAACCAAATAAAGATTTCGTCTTCTTTGCAATAGGTTTTGAGACGACTGCGCCATCAACAGCCTATGAAATACTCAAGAAGCCTCCAGAGAATCTTAGTTTCCTAATATCCCATAGGCTTATCCCGCCAGCCATGGAGCTTATGCTGGGGATAGGTGACCTGTATATAGATGCCTTCATAGCACCCGGGCATGTAAGTACAATTATAGGCTTAGAACCATATGAGGTATTCCCAAAGGTTTATCGGATGCCAACGGTTGTGGCTGGGTTCGAGCCAATAGATGTTCTACTTGCAATATGTGCGGCTTTAAAGCAGATTAAAAACCGCACAGCATCCCTAGTGAATGAGTATAGGCGGGCTGTGAGGTGGGAGGGTAACATTAAAGCTAAGGAGTTAATGAAAAGGGCCTTCAAGATTGTTAGTGGAAATTGGCGTGGGCTTGGCAGAATACCAGGTTCAACATTTGCGCTTAGGGAAGAATATCTAAAATATGATGCTCATGAGAGATACAGCATTAGGGTCGAAGGAGGAAGGGATATTCCACCGGGATGTCAGTGCCACCTAGTCATAATAGGAAAGATAAAGCCCATAGAATGCTCATTGTTTATGAAAACCTGTACGCCGCAAAGACCAATAGGTTCATGTATGGTTGGGATAGAGGGGACATGTAGAATATGGGCGCTAACCATGCAGAAGACAGTACCTAGGCTAATTTAGGGCGCCATATTTGGCTCCCCATACCCGTACCGCGGTTTAACAACGATATCTCTAAGAATTAAGATTTAAATGGGACTTTTCATGAATTTATCCGAGCATCTTCAGCATTGCGAAAATCCTGGAGGTTAGACCTCCTATAAGAATTGCGAATGAGATTTCAATAACTGCTATTATTATTGCCCTCCTCCAACCAAACTCTTTAACGCACGCAGCTATAGTTGCAATGCAAGGCACATAAAGCATTATAACTAGTGAGAATGTGAACATTTGGAGCGATGTAAAATACCTAGGAATGTTTTCTGTGCCAAGTAGATCTGCAAGTAACACTAGAGTGAGCTCTTTCCTTAAGACGCCAAATATTAGCAATACACCAACTACTTCAGGCAATCCGAGCCAGGCTACGATTATTGGGCTTATTGCTTCTGATAAAATAGGTAATACGCCAAAGGATTTCATCGCCTCAATCACTAAACCACTAACAACTATTAGGGGTAAGGCTATTTCTAAGAACTCCTTTAACCTAAACCATGTTTGTTTGACGACAGTCTTCAAGTGCGGTACCTTATATTCCGGCATCTCCATTATAAGTGCCATCGCTTCCCCCGGAAGAACTTTAAATGCTATTTTACCTAAGAGTAACACGATAGCCAAATCTATTATATATAAGGATAGGGCCCATCCTATCCCAAGGTATCTCCCAACTAGCCCAAGTATCACAATAGTGCGTGCTGTGCATGGAATCAGCGTGGCTACGAAGCCCGCTATGAGCCTTTCCCTTTTGGTCTCCATTATTCTGCAGCCTAAGCATGCTGGCACATTGCATCCATAGCCGAGTATCAAAGGGATAAAGGCTTTGCCGTGTAATCCAATTTTATGCATGAATACATCCATTAGAAAGGCTATTCGGGTAAGATAACCGGAATCCTCTAAGGTGTAAAGTATTAGATAAAACGGAATTATATATGGTAATGCTATCGTTATTGTTGATATAATTCCCTCTAAGAGTCCGCCCCAAATCAGATCTTTTAATAACCCTGATTCAAAAATTGTTTCGAAAATCACCTCATAGCTAGAAAATATTCTAGTAAGAAGATCTGAGAGAAGACTGCCGAAGCTAAAAATTGTATAGAAAATTGTTAGGAGTATTCCGGCCATCACAATATAACCATATATTTTATGTGTCGTCAGACTATCTATCCTATCACTTAACGGAACTTTTATGGCTGGTAGAATCTGCTGAACCTCTCTAGCAATTTTTCCAGCAATATCATATCGCTCTGAGGCAATCACTGTTGGACAGGGGTGACCATGTATCTCCTCAATTTCTCTAGCTAGTTTCTCAGCTAATGTTAGAGCCTCAGGTCTCACTCTCCTAACTTCTTTTATAACTTCCTCATCACCCTCAAGAATCTTTATAGCAGCCCATCTAAGTGGATATTTTAAATCGGCGCCCCTCAAAGCCTCTTCTAACTTCTGTATTCTTGTCTCGATCTCGCTACCGTATCTTATGGGATTTGGTTTCCTAAAGTCTCCCTCAAAACCCTCAATTATAGCACATAATAGTTCATGTATACCTTTGCCTCTAATGGCGATCGTTGGAACAACCGGTACTCCCAATATCTCTTCAAGTCTCTTATAATCTATCTTTATCCCTTTTCTTTCACTAACATCTATCTGATTAAGGGCTATAATCAATGGTGTCTTAAGCTCCATTAGCTGGAGTGTGAAGAAAAGGTTCCTCTCTAGGACGGATGCATTAATAACGTTTATCACAGCATCCGGTTTCTCGCTGACTATATATTCTCTAGAGATTAGTTCCTCTAGTGAAAAAGTTGATAGTGAATATATTCCTGGTAAATCAATTATGTCAATTATATAGCCCTTAAAATGGAGGGTTCCCTCAGCTTTTTCAACAGTCTTTCCAGGCCAGTTGCCAATATGCTGGTGGATGCCAGTCAATTGATTAAATATCACCGACTTCCCAACATTTGCATTCCCAGCTAACGCAACCTTGATCCTCTTCTCCATTCATCTCTGAACCTCCACAAAGATCCTTTCAGCGACCTCTCTACTGATGGCGAGCTTATAGCCCCTAACATAAATCTCAACTGGCCCATTAAGTGGGGCAGATCTAATAACGGTGACCTTAGTCCCTGGCGTCAATCCCATGTCTGCAAGTCTTTTTCTAATTCCATGAGCCCAGCACCATCCATGACCTAAACCAACCACTATTTTAGTGATTACTCCGGTATCACCTTCCCTCAACTCGGTCAGCGGGACCTCCAAGCAGATCACCTAGAATTAATCTGCTAAGTTTCTTTAACCATTATAAGTGAGGCAATTTTACGGTCTAGTGCATGAACTTTATCATTCACTCTGACAATCATTAAATCGTTTAGTAGGCGCTTTTCAATAACTTCTATGAGGCTTTCAGGCTTTACTCTGATCTCCTCAAGGTATCTTAGTGTAGCAGGCTCCTCCTCAAGTATTCTTGAGACCACTACTTTTTCGCCAAGGTTGATTTCAGCAAGCATCTTTTCACACTCCTCAAATATTTTGTTGTCCTCCGAGGGGATGGGATTTCCATGAGGACATTTCTTTGGAGAACCTAGAACATATTCAATTCTTCTGGCAATATGCTCATTTATCCAGTGCTCGAGATTACAGGCGTGCTCATGAACACTGCACCACTCAATCCCTAGAATATCAAATAGAAGTTTCTCTAAAAGCCTATGTTTCCTAAGAACGCTTAAGGCTATTTTCCGTCCCTTTTCAGTTAATTGTACACCCCTATACGGTTCGTGAACAACAAGGAGCATTCTCTCAAGTCTCTCAATAGTATTTGTTATTGTTCCAGGGGAGACCTTTAGTTTTTCAACTAAATCGCCTGTCCTGGCAACCTCATGGCGCTCCTGAAGTCTATAAATTGCTTCAAGATACTCCTCTATAACACTAGACATTTCCATTCTAATTTAAACCTATTTACGATTAATCGTAAATATTTTTACGATTAATAATACTTAAATATATCGCTAATGCTATCAACAGGGACCATATAAATTAAATGATTTATGGAGAAATTACTGCGACTTTGACCTGCTTAACACCTTTTTTAGTCATTATTTCTTCCGCTAGCTTTTTTATTTCGCTGGTCTCTCCATTAACTGCGATTATCTCTAGGCAAATATCTTCTTTCAAGTGTACATGCGTTGTTGAGATTATAATATCCATGAACTTGTGTTGTAAACTCATAATTTTCTCTACTATATCTGGTTTATCTAGGTAATAGCAGATAAGGATGGCGCCAGCTACATGTTCGGCACCCGAAAATGTCCACTTAAGCTCACTTATAAATGACTGGATAGCATCATGAACTGCCTTAGAGCGGCTCTCGTAACCCATGCTTCTCCAAACATCGTCAAACTCTTTAACAATAGATGGGGGAAGTGAGACGCTAAAACGTATAATACTATCTTTACCTCGCATCTTCACACCTAAAAACTTTATTAATAAATCTTTTTAATAATTCTTACGAGTTCCCTAAATAATTGCCCAAGCAATAAAAGGCTAGCTACAGATCATTAAATTAAAAATATTTCTTCTGAGAAACTTATTTTTTATATATATAGAGGGATCAGAGTTGGTCAAGCATGATTTAGCTTTCTCTATATTTCAGATTCTCCATGCCTTTTACTGGATTATGATTGATATGCTGGATGCCCTTAAGGACGCTGCAAGCAAAGCAAATGAGGGGTTAAGGTTTCATTTGACGCTCGCGATTAAAAGAATTAACATTATAATTGAGCATCTTAAGATAGCTCTTGAGGGGGCTGGAGTAAAGCTGGATGAGAGGGAGGTGCAAAGGAAAATTGATAAATTATCAATTAAGATGCTGGAAGACTTTAGAAATTCCCTTAAAAAGATCGTTAATGAGTTAGTTTCTAACAGAGAGTGTGAGATCTCTTGGTTATCTTCTAAGCTGAAAGAAATCGCAGATATAATATATTTCGCATCAGGTTTATTAAAAGCATATTCTGATAGCCTAAAAAAGAACCAGGATGAACGTATCTGGAGAACCTGTCTCATCATAGATGTAATAGTCCAAGACCTAGAGGTTATTGTAAACATACACCGTTATCTTACATCAAACGCAGAGATGCTAGCTAAAGATCTAAAACAAATCCATAGTCTTTAGGGAGCTAATTAAGCCGCATGCCTCTATATTTTTGATGAGGTGAAGTGCATTTTTTAACTATGAGCCCGGTCTTTAGCGCCGAATAGACCCTACATCTGACACCTTGATATAGAATGTTAATGAGAGAGCCTTTTAGAGAATATTCTTTGAGTACTGATCCATGCCTGGGTCATGATCACCCAACGCTCCTCTATTAACAAGTCTATAAACAACTTAGTAATCCCTACGAGTGCCCTTAGGATCAATGTTATTTAAAGACCGAATTGAACATATCGCTGAACCAGTCAGAGAAATATATGTGGCAACGACGTCCCAAGACATCTTAAAAGATAACGTTGTACTTATATGTTTTGGCAACTAACTACTTGACTTGAACCAAAAAGGTGGTGGGCCGGGCCGGACTTGAACCGGCGACCTTACAGAACCTTTTAGCGGGTTTTTCTGCGCCTCCCGGATTTTATCTGTCAGGCAGACGTCCTAACCATGCTAGACGACCGGCCCCACTCCCCTACTCAATAATATTTTTGGGAAGTTTTTGTTATAAAGTTTTGTGTTCTCCCACATAACTATTTTTAATTTTCAATGAATTTTTATTCGCGAGTCCAACTTATACTAAAGAAAAAGGAATTATGTACTAGAATATGCCTAAGATGCTCTGAGCGAACACTATAAAGATTGTTAGTGGGGGCATCCCTGGGAGCATATGTATAATTAAGCCTAGAATTCCTATAAGTACGGCCATCGCGATTAGCATTGCTATTACCTGCACCACGAAAAAGGCGAACCAAAATTTGAGGGAAGAACCAAAGTCTACTGATATTTTGAGTTTCTTTTCCTCCGTCATCTGGCACATCCACCCAACTAATATTCTCTGATAAAAATATAAAAGGCTTTTACCAAAACTTAAGGTAATTTTTCAGCCAAAACTGCACCGTTAACCTTGAGTGTATGCACAATTCTCAACAAGGAGAACTAAATTTTCATAGGACTTGACTAAATTAGTTTACAATAATTATTTCTTATCTTAACCGAGAAGAACGCTGGTTTAATCATCATCGTTGAGTAGAATTGGTTCTTTCTGAAACCGAGCGCTATCTCTATAAACTCCGGTATTATTTTATAGATTAGCTCCGTAGTCGGTTCACCCCAGTGTATGCCTATACAGAATGGATCTACATATACATAGAATTTTTGGTCTAAGTACTCGAACAGCGCCTCAGAGGGATGACCGTACTTAGGTTTACTGAGAACCTTAAAGGGCCAGAGTTTACATGCTAATGGTTTAATATGTTGTAGTCCACATAACCATTTTCCATTTAAACCAGGGTACAGAAAGATGCATGAACCATCAGATCTCTTACCCAGGTAAAGCTTATTTAACTCTGCTTTTGTTACGCCCACACCGTAAATTTTTGTTATATTTAACCATTCATTAAAGGTTAAGACTACTTCAAACTCCTTACAGCATAATCCGCATCCATTGCAATGCCAAGTCTTCACATATCTCCATGGGATAAAGGTCATATATGATTCCCTATTTCCCTTTCGAAATACCTAAGAAAAATGCTCCCTAATAAACATTAATCCCGAGAACCTAAACAGAAAAACTAAGCATTTCTGATTTAGGAATTAAAAATAGAATTATGGAAGAAGAACAATAATTTTTCAATTTTTATCTCTTGTAAAGATATAATGTATGTGTAGGAAAGCCCAGATAAGAATTTTCGCAGAAACGCTCAACTCTAATTGGTTTCCAACCCATTATCTCATAATCGTGTGAAACAACCCTTGCACCCTTCTTAAGCTCATTCTCAAGTTTAGGTCTGACCTTCTCATTTGCGCTTGTAGTTAAGTAGAGGTAGACAACATCCGCCATACTTATGTCAACACCAAATATATCGCCGTGAATTATTTTGACCCTATCCTGTAAACCTAATTCAATCACCTTTTTCATAGCTTGCTTAACCAAATCCTCTCTAAGCTCTATACCGATAGCATAAGCCCCAAATTCTTTAGCAGCAATTATTACTGGTCTACCATCACCAGCACCTAAATCAACAAAAACCTCACCTGGCTTAAGATCAGCCATTTGTAAAAGTCTGCGTATAACTGGTTCTGGAGAGGCTACAAATGGAGCTATAAACAATTAGTCCACTCTCCACTTCTAATTCTCACTTAAGTGTTAAAAGCCATATTTTTATCTTACGCATTAATAAGGTTACCAGAACCTTCTTTTAAGCGCTTCCCGCTCAGCCTCAATTATCATTTCAAAGAATCTGTCTGTAAGGGAACTCTCCTCAGCCAATATTTCTTTCACATTGCTTATTCTAAGCCTCTTATCTGAGAGAGCTATAGCTGCGGCTTTACCGTACCTTGCAATGAGCTCCGCTGTCTCAACAGCCCTCTCCTTAAGAAGCTCCTCACTTTTGGTCAATTTTTCATATTTTTTCTCTATAAGTGGATATGCATCCTCCTCCTCGACCTCAAGTATACCTAGCCTCGGCGACCCGCACCTTGGGCATAATGGTCTACTGGGCAGATCCTGTAGAGTTATAATTTCAAGGTAATCCCAGCATTCTGTACAGATGAAGGTTCGAGCCTCACTCAAAAGCCTAACCTTAACGGACTCTATCAATATTCTCCGCATTTTATCCGGTGGTATAAGATCGGTTTTCATACTTATACGCTCCATCCCTAGACGAGCAATGGGAGTAAGCTCGCCGCCAGTCTTGATGTAAACGACCTTTATATCACCGTGCTTTATCATCTTAAAAACGTTAATTAAATTCACAAGATCAAGATCTTTTGTAAAAACCTCTCTTAGAGCTTCATCGTAGATTACTGTTTCCTCAAAGCTCTTAACTAGGTTTCTTAGGCTTATGCTTTCAAAATTCACATCCTTATGTATTGCACCTAGCCTCCTAGCAACGTGAATTAGACGCCTCTTAAATATGCCAGTTTTGACGGTGGCTTTCATAAGAAGTTCCCTTATCTTCTCCTCACTATAATCTTTCTGGTCGTAAAGGATCTTGATGACAACTTCTGGCTTAATCCTCTCTACAGTTTGGATGAATATCCTGTAGGGATCGTGTTGAACTACCGCTAAGTAGCCGGTTATTTCAGAAAGCATGTGGCCCAAAAACTGTGCGAGAGCCCTATTTGTTAGAGAGCCGAAGTTGCAGTGTAATATTATAAAGTCTTCCCATTCCTCAACGATTATACGCTTATCTGTTGGGGCAGGATAACCCATCTTTACATGCTCAACTGTCTCAGAGATCGCATCAAGAACCGTTTTCTCATCTGCGGGGTATATTTTGGAGAGCTCCTTAGCTATATCATCTGGGCTAAAACCAGCTTTAATTTTCTCTTCCACAAACGCCCTTATTGAGCCTACTTCTTGTGCAACCTCAAATGGAACGGGTATCTCTTCACCAACCCAGCTCGGAATGGCACCAGTTGGATCTTCAACAGGCTTTACGCAAATTTTATCACCTTCAATGCTTACTATTTTCCATGGGCTGCCGCGGATAACAAATTTAACTCCAGGTTTACCATATTCGGCGACAAATGCCTCGTCTAAGAGCCCTATAGCTGTATCAGTCTCCTTATCTATCACTAAATAATGCTTCTCGTCCGGTATCATTGAGATATTCTCAAAAAAGTATTCGAAGAGGGCCTTGGGATTACGTGGCTTGAGAACTACACCATCATCAAACGAAACCCAAGCGAGTCTTGGGAACCTATTATGCATGTATTCTAAGACACGGTTTATATCATCAATAGTTAGGTCCCTGTAGGGATAGGCTCTCTTATAAGTTTCCAATATTTCCTTAACGGTTATACGCTTGTTTTCGAGTAGTAGGGCAGCTATCTGATGGGTTAGCACATCGAATGGCTTCTCTGGTATGTCTACTGGTTCAAGATCCTCAACATAAGCTCTTCTCCCTATAACCATCGCCTCCAACGTATCATCTGGGTCCATAGTTATGATTACGCCATTAGCCATATGACCAACTCTATGTCCACTCCTACCTACCCGCTGTATCAACCTGGTAACTTGGCGTGGGCTCATGTACTGTATAACGAGGTCTATTCTACCAACATCTAAGCCGAGCTCCAGACTACTAGTGCAGACTAAACCCCGCAGCTCCCCCTCCTTTAATCCCCTCTCAGCGGCAATTCTGGAGGGTTTAGCCAAGGAGCCATGATGAATTGATATGGGAAAGTTCACATCCCATATCTTAAATCTACTCGCCAGAATCTCGGAGATAGTTCTAGTATTTGTGAAGAGGAGAGTTGAATTATATTTCTCTATTAGCTGGCGCATTATTCTAAGTCTCGCAGCAACCTCTGGATGCGTAAATAACTTCGAGGCTAACTCATAATCTTGTGGTTCAGGTTTAGGATAAAGGATCCGAATCCTCATTAATCTGGCCACTGGGACTCTGACAACTTCTATTGGTCTATCATTTCCGACTAGGAATTGGGCAACCTTCTCCGGTGTACCTATTGTTGCCGAGAGACCAATTACTTGGAAGTCTCTACCAGATATAACTCTAAGCCTCTCAAGGGCTAATGAGAGCTGAGTCCCACGCTTACTATCAGCCAGTTCATGAACTTCGTCAACGATCACCCAACGTACCGACTTGAGGTGACGGCGCATAACCCGGCCAGCCAATATTGATTGAAGCGTTTCGGGAGTCGTTATCAACATGTCAGGGGGGCTTCTAGCCTGTCTTGAACGCTCATTCGCATCCGTGTCGCCGTGTCTAACTGCCAGTTTAATATCCAGTTTACTACACCACCACTCAAGACGCTCCAGCATGTCCCTATTCAGGGCTCTCAGCGGCGTAATATATAGGACTTTTATTCCTGGCTCCCTTTTCGGCATTTGGATGAGCATGTTTAGAACTGGGAGGATGGCAGCCTCCGTTTTCCCACTAGCAGTCGGCGATATTAAGAGAACATTCCTCCCCTCAAGTATCCTTGGTATAACCTTTTCTTGAGACTCTGTCGGTGTCTTAAAGCCCTTCTCCTCAATAAGTTTACGTATAGGGCGGACTAGCAAATCAAACGCGTTCCTTTCTCTATTTACACTTTGAATACTCTGGTCCACAACGCTCAAGGTGATTCCCAGATCGCTCCTATAAAGTTCTATAGATTACCTTAAAAGAATAATTTAGGAGAGGATAGAGTAAAAGCATTTTGCTGGGCCTCCTATGCTTATATTGGCCAAGGGTATTAGCGTTAGCACGCGTAAGATGTTAATAAAATTAAGTATATTGCGAAGAGTATTATGAAAATGGAAACTCCCAAGAAGAATTATATTAAGAGATTTTTCATTTAGGATTCTTTTTCCCTCATGTACGGAGAAGCTGATGAAGCTGAACCAAATAAGGTCTGCGGCAGCATGCCCAATTAAAAAGGAAACAAAGCCTAACAGTCCAGCCATAAGGATAGAATTAGCCATTAAGGTGAGACCTATCGCTAGCCACCATAAAAAGAAGTGGTGGTTTGAGACGCTGGCTAAAAGACCTAGGAAGATCAATTTATATGGAAGCGACCTCCCCGATTTGACCCCGCCATTTAATCTGAAGTAATTTTAAACTTAATCCTCTTTATATTAAGAATTAATTTTAAGCCCGTAAGCATTAGTATTATTCCACCAACGTAACCAATTGCAGTCCTAAACTTTATTAAATTGCAAGTTTTCTCCTGTAACAGGTATACCTGTTATGCTCATGTCCTAACTTCATTAAATTGCAAGATGCTATGAAAACCCATAAAAGTTGCCACTATTATTGCGCCCTCTGCCAGAAGATGTCCTAGAACTATTAGGGGACCTGTTATCTTCCCCTCATCAAGGGAACTTAAGAGAACTAGCGCGAAGACGGGTCCGGGGACGATGGCTCCTGAGAAGGCAATCAGAAAAGATGATGAAGCAATCCACAATAATTAAACATGCGTTTTACCAGCTTGTCAACTATGCTCCTAATAAACTGAAACCTTTTGAACTCCCCTTATTTTGAGGAGATCAAGTATTATCTCGCCTGGAACTTTTGTTTCAGTTATTAGCGTTAATTTCGGCTCTGGTGTTAACTCAGGATCATCAACTATCGCCTGCCTTATACTTATATTCTTCTGGGCTATTATAGAGGCTGCCGCAGCCAATATACCTGGCATCCTAGCGTCCGTTGGGGCAATCTCGATAACTCCAAAGTTCAAATATTTTGCCACCTCACGAAGTGAGGAACCCGCTGGGCTTATATTACTGAAGATAATCTTTAATTCCGGGTTACTTTCAATCATTTTTATGGTTTGGATAACCGTCCTTCTATCAACATTAGCAACCTTACTTATCCTAACTACCGGTATAATTATGTCACCACAATAGATTTTTCCATTCCTTACACTTAAACCATACTTAATTAACACTTTTGCAACATTAAGCCTTTCAGGATAACTACCTAAATAGCTTATTATTTTATCCCACATTATTGACCAACTCTAATTAGAAATGTAGCCCTCTACATAAAAAGTAAAGCTTTTAAATATATTTGCATTCTCTGATTTTTAGAAACTTGCTGGAGGATCCGTAGTGCCTAAGAAGGAGAAGGGACGCTCTCATTCAACTAGACCCGTCGGGAAGAGGGTGCCGAGCTGGTGTAAGTATACACCTGAGGAGGTTATAGCCCTAATTGTTAAACTTGCTAGGGAGGGTAATCCATCGAGCAAGATAGGCGTTATATTACGGGATCAATATGGTATTCCGCTTGTTAAACCAATAGTTGGTAAAGGAATACTCAAGATATTGAGAGAGAATAATTTAGCGCCTAGGATACCGGAAGACCTAGATAATCTCATTAAAAAGGCTATAAAAATAGTAGCGCACTTACATAAGCACAGAAAGGACACGCATAACAAGAGGGCTCTACAGCTTGTGGAGTCTAGGATACATCGCTTAACCGAATATTATAAAGAAAAAGGTATTTTACCGCCAAACTGGGAATATAAGACGCTAGTTTCTTCTATAGGTTAAACGGGGTTTATGATGGGGGATAGGGATCGAGCAAGCGAGTTTGTAGAGGAAACAAATAGGGCTTCAGATGAAATTCTAAATAACATCGCTAAAGGAAAGAGGATATTATTAATTTCGCATCTGGATGCTGATGGTATATCTGCCGCAGGAATACTGGCTAAGGCTCTCTTGAGGGCTGGAGCAATTTTCTCCGTTAGGATAGAGAGGTGGATGGAGGAGAGAGTTGCTGAGGAAGTCTCTCTATACGCTGAAGAAAATGTATTACCCATCTTTATTGATATGGGAAGCGGGTACCTTGATATATTAGGCGCTAAGCTTGAGAAAAAGTGTATAGTGATACTTGATCATCATCAGCCAATTGGGAGACCAAGAGAAAACTTCTTTCATGTTAATCCACATCTCTTTGGGGTAGATGGTGCCAAAAGTATAAGCTCGGCTGGGATCTCGTATCTTGTGGCTAAGTCCATGGATAAAAATAACGTTGATTTAGCGTACTTGGCTGTTGTAGGAGCTTTAGGTGACTTACAGGATAAATATGAGGAGAAAAGACTTGGTGGACTTAACGACATTATTGTTAAGGACTCTATCGAGGCTGGATTTTTAAGCGTTGAAAAAGATCTGCTTCTCTTTGGTAGAGAGACTCGGCCTATACATAAGGCGCTATCCTATCTCACAAACCCATATATTCCTGGAATAAGTGGTGAGGAGGATAAATGCCTAGCTTTTTTGAGTAGTCTCAATATCGAGCTTAAGAAGAATGAGAGGTGGCGTGCTTTAAGGGATTTATCTCAAGAAGAGAAACGTAAGCTTTTTTCAGCGTTACATGACTACTTGATCTCGAAGGGATTTAAGAGCGATATCGCAATGAGTCTGATTGGTACGGTTTACACCATTATAAGAGAAGAACCATGGACTCCCCTTAGAGACGCCAGAGAGTTTGCTCTTCTCCTGAATGCAACTGGAAGGATGGGTATGCCAAGCCTTGGCGTGGCAGTGTGCATGGGGGATAGAAAGAAAGCCTATAACGAATCTTTAAGAATACTAGACGAGTATAGACAGATGGTCAGCAGGTATCTTGCCTGGCTCAACGAAAATCCAGATCGTATTGAGGAATGGGAATACGTTTATGTCTTGCATGGAGAAAAGGATGTAGATGAAAAGACAATAAGCACAATATCTACGATTATATCAACAAATTTACCCAATCCGAATAAACCTATAATAGCTTATTCATACATGGCGAAAGAAAAAGCTACTAAAATATCTGCGCGAGCAACAGATTCGCTTGTTAAAATGGGAATAAATCTCGGAGAAATAATACGGATTGCTGCCGAAAAATGCTCTGGTATAGGTGGCGGTCATGATATTGCGGCTGGGGCGCAAATACCATATGAACAGAAGATGCAGTTTCTAAAATATGTTAATTTGCTTGTAAAAGAATGTTTAATGGGGAAGAAGAATGGAGGCTGATGCTGAAATAACCTTAGTATATGATAGCGCAGAAGAGGCGTTGGCAATCTCAAATGGCGTCTCACCAGATAACATCACGTGTCCAGCAAGATTAACTGTAAATACACGATCATTAGACAAAAAGATCATTACGATAATGAGATATCATGGGGAAAACCTGGCGTCCTTCTTGTCAACTATAGATGACTTCTTAAACTGTATAGCTACAGCGGAAAAAGCTATCGGAGCTGTAAAAGGTAAAAGTATATAATGGAGCTATTACGAAAGATTTTTTAGTCTGTCTCCCTATTCTCAAAGGGAAAGGAATATAGAAAGTTAAGGGAGAGGGTTATAGAAGTGTCCGTATTCGCCGTTCCAGGAGCGTATGATAGAGCTATTACTGTATTTTCTCCAGATGGGCGTCTTTTTCAAGTAGAATATGCTTTAGAAACGGTCTATAGAGGTTCTACAGTAATTGGAATACTATGTCCAGAGGGAGTTGTAATAGGAGCTGAGGAGAAGATTGAGTCGAGGCTACAGAACCCAAGGTTCACCCAAAAAATATATGAGGTTGACGAGCATGTTGGAGCCGCCGTAGTTGGGCTGAGTTCAGATGCCCGCGTATTAATCGACGAGGCTAGAGTATTTGCTCAGACAGTTAGGCTAATGTATGATGAGCCAGTGGATATAGAGATGATTGCCAAGAGAATAGGTGACATAAAGCAAATGTATACACAGCATGGTGGTGTTAGACCCTTCGGCGTTTCAATAATTTTTGCTGGTGTGGATAAAGGTGGTTGTCAGCTATTCACGACGGATCCCAGCGGGACATATAGGGCCTACAAGGCTATTGCCATAGGAATAGGACGCGAGACTGCTGAGAGCATGCTTAGGGACGAATACCGCGATAACATGAGCCTTGAAGAAGCCATAAAACTGAGCGTTAAATGTTTAGTCAAGTCTATGCAAGCTAGAGGGGAGCAGCCTAGAATTAGAATAGCTATTGTGCCAATATTGACAAGGAAGTTTAGGCTCCTAACAGATGAGGAAGTAGAGAAATATATGAAGGAAGCAATGGGTAGCGAGGGGCAATGAACCGAAACTATACTATTGCACGCATAAATATAGGTGGAGAAAACTTCGAGATACTTGTGAAACCAGATCCAGCGTTTGCCTTTCGTAGCAGTAAGTCTATTTCAATATCCGATGTATTGGTAATTGATGAAATATTTATTGATGCAAATAAAGGTTTAAGAGTTCCTGAGAAGAAGCTTAAGGAGGCTTTTGGAACAACTGATCCCATAGAGATAGCGAAGATCATACTCAAGAAGGGAGTATTGCAGCTGACGGCCCAACAGAGAAGGCAGTTAACCGAAGAGAAGCGTAAGCAAATAATTGACTTTATATCACGAAATGCCGTTAATCCGAGAACCAAGCTTCCGCATCCACCAACACGCATAGAGCAGGCTCTTGAGCAAGCTGGCTTCTCAGTAGATCCATTTAAGGGTGTGGAGGAGCAAGCTAATGAGGCCATCAAAGCTATTCGGACAATCTTACCAATAAGTGTTGAGAAGGTCTCCGTTGCTGTTAAAATACCACCAGAATATGCGGGTAAAGTCTATAAAACACTTAAGCCTTTCGGCACAATAAAGAGTGAAAATTGGTTAACTGATGGATCATTATCAGTAGTTTTGGAGATGCCAGCGGGACTTTATGGTTCCTTCCTAGAAAAAATGGGTGAAATGACCCGTGGAAGCATCGAAGCTAAGATCCTAAAATAGAATATCTTAAGGAAAGGAATAAAATAAAGGATACAAAAGGCGTCCTGGAGGTCCTTCACCATGCTCTACTTTGAAAATAGGCAGATTGTAACTCCCGGGGAATTATTGGCTGATGGTGATTATATAGCTGGAAATAACGTCCATAAAATTAGCAATAAGATTTATGCAAGTAGATTAGGGCTCGTTGAGTATCAGGGTAAAACAGTCCATGTTATTGCTTTAAACTCGGTCTATATCCCATCTCCTGGAGATCAGGTCATCGGAAGAATAGAAGATGTAAGCGTTAATGGATGGACAGTTGATATAAATTCCCCCTATAAGGCCCTCCTAAGGGTTATAGATGCTATAAATAAGCCTTTCAGGCAACAAAAAGATGATTTAACAAGTTTCTTAGATGCGGGGGATCTAATTTTAGCGAAGGTCATAGCATTCGATAGAACTATGGATCCGCTACTCACAATACGCGAGCCTGGTCTTGGAAAAATAGCTCATGGACAAATATTAAGAACGTCCCCGGCAAAAATACCAAGAATAATTGGTAGAAGGGCTTCAATGATAAATCTTCTTAAGAGAGAAACCGAGTGTAAGATAACTGTTGGACAGAATGGGATAATATTGATTTCCGGACCTACGCCGGAACACGAGAAACTTGCCATATTAGCAATTGAGAAGATATGCCAGGAGGCGCATACTTCCGGGCTAACTGATAGAATAGTTGAGATGATTAGAAGGGAGAAGGGGGTTAAAGCATAGGTGAAAAAATTAGACTTATTAATGAGAATGGCTTAAGAGTGGATGGACGAAGACCAAATGAGCTTAGACCAATAAAGATGGAAGTCGGCGTATTAAGTAACGCTGATGGATCAGCCTATATTGAACAGGGAAAGAATAAGATCTTGGTGGCGGTTTATGGTCCAAGGGAGCTTCATCCACGACACCTAGCGCTCCCAGATAGGGCCATTCTAAGATGTAGATATCATATGGCGCCATTCTCGGTTGAGGAACGAAAGCCCCCGGCTCCAACAAGACGTGAAATAGAACTCTCTAAGGTTATAAGGGAGGCTCTTGAACCAGCGGTCTTCTTGGAGAAATTTCCTAGAACCGCCATAGACGTGTTCATCGAGGTTTTGCAGGCTGATGGTGGAACTAGGTGTGCTGGCACAACGGCTGCGGCACTTGCATTGGCTGATGCTGGAATACCTATGAGGGATCTCGTAGTTGCATGCTCGGTTGGTAAAGTTGATGGAGTTCTTGTCCTAGACCTAAATGACATGGAAGATAAGGAGGGCGAGAGTGACATGCCAGTAGCATATATGCCTAACCTAGGCTTAATATCACTTTTACAGATGGATGGAAGCTTAACCGTTGAGGAATTTAAGCAGGCTCTTAACCTCGCGTTGGAGGGGTGTAAGCAGATATATAAACTGCAGAAGGAGGCCTTAAAAGCTAAGTACGTGACTATAAAGGAGGAGGTTGAGTCATGTCTTCAATCATCGCATCCCGAATAAGGCAGAGACAAATATATCAGATGATAGCCTCAGGAAAGAGACTCGACGGCAGAGGGCTCACAGAGTATCGTCCAATAAAAATAGAAAAAGGGATGATCGAGCGGGCTGAGGGCTCAGCGAGAGTCCTGCTTGGAAAGACAGAGGTTATTACTGGAGTAAAAGTTGAGATTGGAGAACCATTTCCCGATAGACCCAATGAGGGCTCTTTCACAGTTAACTCGGAGTTTGTGCCATTAGCCTCCCCGGAATTTGAGCCCGGGCCGCCGAATGAGGATGCCATCGAGCTTGCTAGAATTGTTGATAGGGGGATACGTGAGTCGCAGACGATTGAACTAGAAAAACTCTGCTTGATTCCTGGAAAGAAAGTCTACGTCATATTTATAGACATATATATCCTAAATCATGATGGCAACCTAATAGATGCCTCTGCATTAGCATCATTAGCATCCCTAATAGGTGCTAAGATACCAGTTTACATAGTTGAAAACAATGAGGTTAAGAAGACTTCAGAGTATATGCTCTTACCGATAAGGAATTATCCAGTTGCAGTAACATTTGCGAATGTAGGCGATAAAATGATAGTCGATCCATGGCTTGAGGAAGAGGAGGTTATGAGTGCACGGCTAACAATAACTATTGACAAGGACGATAAAATATGCGCCATACAAAAGGGTGGGCAGGGAGCCTTGACACCACAACAGATTTTAGAGACAGTTGATATAGCTAGGGAGAGAGCTAGAGAACTAAGAAAGCTAGTGGTGGGAAATCTTGGTTAAGAAGGTTAGTCCAGCTAGGGGATTTGGTGCAAAGTATGGAGTATCTGTTAGGAAACGCTGGGTTAGTATAGTTACTGAAGAAAAGAAGAGACACACTTGCCCGCAATGCGGGTTTAGAACTGTACAGAGGGAGAGCGTTGGCATATGGGTATGTAAAAAATGTGGACTTAGGTTCGCTGGCGGCGCATATATTCCTATAACAAAGATTGGTGTGACGGCTGAACAAACCGCAAGAAGTACTTAAAAAGGTTTCCGTATCTCTAATGATACTAATAACAACTTCTCATAGACCCACAAGAAGGGTTAGAAGTTTATGTAATGATTTAGCTCGCTCAATACCAGGGCTTATTAAAGTTAACCGTGGAAAAATGGGTTTGATTGAGGTTGCAGAAAAGGCTGTTCAAATGGATTCTGATAAGTTTATTGTGGTTGATAGGTGGAGAGGTGGGCCCGGAAGGATAAGGCTTTTTAGGATAACTGATGAGGGGTTTAAAGAGTGCCCACCTCGCCTATATACCTCTGGGGTGAAGCTGCGGAGAGAATTTAATATACCGCCAGAATGGATCAAAAATAAAATCAAGCTCTTATTTATAGATAGGGATGATGGAGAAAAATTGGAAATAGAGGAGTTTAGGAGAGCTCTTTCAGAATTCTTTGAAATACCAATACTTGAAAGGGGATCTGAAGCTCTGGGATATGATGCATATATGGTTATAAGCGCTGGTAAGGACTCATGGGCAACTCTATCATTCTTTCGCCTGCCAAGTAGGATAGAGATTGGCCCTCGCATTAGAATATTACATGTTGTGTGGGATGTATGATCAGAGGAGCACATGCTACCATACACATAAGGTATCCTTGTAAGAAAGAGGCTGAGGTTACCTATAAGGCAATTCAACCTGAAACCAGAGTTGTATTAAGGTACCGGACTAAAGTTAATGTTCTAAGAAATGATGAATATCTTATATTAACTTTTGAGGCAAAGGATACAACTGCCCTAAGAGCTTCCATAAACTCCTATTTAAGCTGGATTATAGCCCTTAAAAATATCTATAAGCTTCTTGAAGGGGATAACCTGGGGTAATAGTTTGACAAGCAAAGCAAAAATTAAGGAGATAGCTTTAAGCCGAATTGAGCGTTTATTCGACCTTGCAATTAAGATGCTTAGCAAGAGGCCTGATTTATCTCAGAGATATATTGAAATTGCAAGGAAAATATCTATGCGTACTAGGGTTCGCATACCAAGGGAGAAGAAAGTGCTCATATGCAGACATTGTAAGCGTTTTATTTTCCCTGGCGTAAGTTCACGAGTGCGCCTGCAGCATAGAAGGGAGCCACATATAGTCATTACGTGTTTATATTGTGGGAAACATATGAGGAGGCCATTAAGGAGGCGGGGCGAATGAAAAAAGACTCTGCCAGAAAGGGAGGTGGACGTATAAAGGCGACTATTAAAATAGGAAAGAAGGGAGTTAATGAGGCGCAAATAAAGGAAATATCAAAGCAACTTGAGGTAAAAAGAAAGTTAAGGTTAGGATCTTAAGATCAGCTTTAATAGAAAGTAGCGCAGAAGAGATTGCGCAGGAAGCGGCCTCTAAAACGGCTCAAAGATAATTTAGAAATAGGACACATCTACGCTCTATAAGCCTAAAAAATTAGTAAATTAGAATGAAGGATAGGCTTTAAATTAGTATTGGAGAGAATAGTAAATAAGTATTTAAGATAGATTTCAAATTAGTGAAAGAGAATTATTGAGGGGAATAAGAGTGCCTACGCCATTTGATGTGCCTGCACTAATATTAATTGAGAAGTTAGCCAAGTATCTAAAGGATAATGTTGACGCTGTAGAACCGCTGAAATGGGCATCTTATGTGAAAACCGGAGCACATGCTGAACGTGAACCCCAGAACCCAGACTGGTGGTACATTAGGTGTGCCTCCCTCCTCAGGAAGATCTATATTCTTGGGCCTATTGGCGTAGAGCGCTTAAGAGCCGAATACGGTGGTAGGAAGAATAGAGGTTCTAGACCAAAACACTCCGCGAAAGGAAGTGGCGCAATAATTAGAAAGGCACTTCAACAGCTCGAGAAAGCTGGGTTGATCCAAACAATTAAGGGTAAGGGTAGAGTAGTGACCCAAGAGGGGAGAAAGCTACTGGATTCTCTATCAACAGATATTAAGAAAGATCTTGAAAAGGCTATTCCGGCGCTAAGTAAATATTGATAGGGGTGTGCACTGATGAGCGTAAGCGATGATATGGAACTTGAGGAAATAAGAAGACGAAAACTTATGGAGTTACAGCAGAGGCTCCTTCAGGAACAAGAGGCTATTGAGGCACAAAAAAGGGCTGAAATGCAAAGGCAGGCCATACTTAGAAGGATATTGACCGCAGAGGCTAGACAAAGATTAGCGAACCTCAGGATGGTTAAGCCCGAGTTCGCCGCTCAACTAGAGACGCAACTAATACAACTCGTAGAGCGCGGGCTCCTCCAAATTCCCATAGACGACGACCAATTAAAAGAGATTTTGAGGAGAGTACAATCCAGTAAAAGGGATATTCAGATAAGGAGGATTTAATTGTGGCAAGATATAAACCATTGGCCAAGAAGCTTAGGTTAATAAGTGCTGAGAAGGAGAATAGGTCGATACCATCGTGGGTTATAGTA
Source organism: Bathyarchaeia archaeon (assembly GCA_038820405.1). Taxonomy (GTDB): domain Archaea; phylum Thermoproteota; class Bathyarchaeia; order Bathyarchaeales; family DTEX01; genus DTEX01. Next base: position 10,221 of record JAWAXL010000002.1, on the reverse strand, counting down.
AAGACTTTACGTAAAATTAGAAGGTTACCTAAGAGACATTGGAGAAGAACCAAAATAAAGCCTTAAAGGTGATTGCATGAGTACAGAGAAAGGAGAAGCTGTGGAAGAGCGCATTTATACAGTTCCACTTGGAAAAGCTTGGATAAGATCTAGAACAAAAAGAGCCCCAAGGGCTATATATCTCCTTAGAGCTTTTATAAAGAGACATATGAAGATTGAAGAGGACTCAATAAGGATATCAAATGATGTTAATGAGAAGATTTGGAGTAGGGGAATTCAGAAGCCCCCACGTAAGATAAGAGTGAAGGTCACAAAAGATAAAGAAGGATTTGTAACAGTCCATTTGGCTGATGGAGAATAGAGAATAATATGCCGATCTTCCTCTTAGATGCATTCGGCAGTACAAGCATAGGAGTTTTCATGCGAGTAACAGAGAAAGTTGTAATTGTACCGAGGCAATTTCCGGAGAATGTAATAAAGAAAATTGAAAATTGGTTTAAGTTACCCGTTGCAAGAGTTAATATAGGTGGGTCTGTGCTCGTGGGCTCACTTATATGCGCTAATTCTCATGGTATTATTTTACCACGCTTTGTGGAGGATGAGGAATTTGCGGCGCTAAAAGCTTTTAGGAGAGATATCAACATAACCGTTATAGAGGAAAGTAGGAAAACCGCCTTCGGAAACCTTATCTTAGCAAATGACTATGGAGCAATCGCTGATCCTCGACTCAAGAGGAGTGAAATTAAAATTATATCTGACACATTAGGTGTTGAAGTCGTGCAGGGAGAAATAGCTGAACTACCATACGTTGGATCATTAGCGATCTCAACAAATAAGGGTGTTTTAGCACACCCATTACTTAAGCCAAATGAAGAAAAACTTTTAAGTGAGGTACTAAAAGTTCAAGTTAGTGTTGGCACAGTTAATTGTGGAATACCTTATATAGGAATGGGTCTGGTAGGAAATAGTCGGGTTGCGGTTGCAGGCTCATTAACAACTGGTCCAGAACTAGTCATAATAGGTCAAGCACTTAAGGTGGTTAGTGAAAATGAGTGAAGTTAAGATTTATATGGTGACCGGAAAGATAATAAAGCCAAATCTAAAAACAGAGTTTAAAAAGAAGATTAGGGCATTGAAGCCAGAGCATGCTTTAGAGGAAATCTATAAGCTGATTGGGAGCAAGCATAAGGTTAAGCGTTTTCACATAAAAATCACGAGGATTGAGGAAATAATATAAGCCTTAGGTCTCAATAATTTTTTAGAGCGTGCCCCTTTTATGTCAGCAGGAGCCAGAGATACTGAGGAAGAAGTTAGACGGTTAATAATCGAGCTTAGGATTCTTGAAGGCGCAGCTGGGCAGATACAGGCTAGGTTAAATCTTATTAATACTGCATTAGTTGAGCTTAACTTAGCCAGCATGGCACTTGAAGGAATCGAGAAAAAGAGTTCTGATCACATTTTTGTTCCAATAGGCGGTGGATCATATATCAAAGCGAGGCTTGAGGACACGGACAAGGTTGTATATGGAATAGGGGCGGGAGCCGCCATTGAGAAATCAATTAAGGAGGCAAAAGAAGATATAGAAAACAGAATATCTGAACTAAATAAAGCTAGAGTAGCATTAGAGCAACAATTAAGCCAAGTTTTAGCAAAGATGCAGGAAGGACAAAATAGGCTACGAGAGTTAACTTCTGCAATTAGAGGGGCAGAGATGAAGAAGTGATGTTTGAGAAATTACGTGAGGTGCTAAGCGGACTTATAGAAAAAGTTTCTATGGTTGAAATTAAGCCAGAGTATCTTCGGGATATTATCTGGAATCTAAAACTTGCATTAATAGAGAACGACGTTGCTCTCATCGTCGCAGAGCACATATGTAGTGAAATAGAAAAAAGACTTTCTGGGCTAAAGGTTAGTAGGTTTGAGGATAAGCATAGAATAGTTAAAGAGAATTTGAGGGAGACGCTCTTAGAAGTACTTAAGACGCGATATGAAATGGATATATTTGATATTGTTGAGAGAAAGCGTATCCTAAGGGAGCCATGTATAATCGTTTTTGTTGGAATAAATGGGACTGGAAAAACAACTACAATAGCTAAAATAGCAAATCTGCTGCTTAAAAGAGGCTATACGGTTCTATTAGCCTGTAGTGATACTTTTAGGGCTGGTTCAATAGAACAGCTTGAACAGCATGCAAAAAGATTGGGTGTTCCGATGATAAAGCATAAATATGGTTCGGATCCTGCATCAGTAGCTTATGATGCTGTCCAATATGCAAGGGTTAAGGGGATAAATGTCGTCCTTGTGGATACTGCTGGAAGGATGCAAACTAATAAGAATCTCATGGCTGAAATAGAGAAAATAGTGCGCGTTATCAAGCCAGATATGGTGATATTTGTTGGCGACGCCCTTACGGGAAACGATGCTGTCATGCAGGCCGAGGAGTTTAGTAAATATGTTAACATAACTGGTTCAATACTCACTAAGATGGATGCTGATGCAAAAGGTGGGGCAGCAATATCAATAGCATATGTGACTAAGAAACCAATATTATTTTTGGGAACTGGGCAAAAATATAATGACATAGAAATCTTTAAACCAGAAATCATCGTTGACCGCATAATTAGTCCATAGGAAAATCATTAATCATTGTTATAATTTAAATCTTCTTGAGAGGAAGATTGGTCAGATGAGTAACTCACGGTCATCGGCTTACTAGTCCCTTGACTCTTCCCACATCATCCCAAATAAAACTAAATAATCATTATTTAAATTATATTTGTTGATAAGCGCTTTAAACTTAATCATAATTGTACTGGTTTCTGATAGCGCCCATTGATGCAGGCGGTACATAATGTCCCACAAAGCAAAAGAATAATTGGAGATATGTCGGAGAGGCCCGCTTATTAGATCCATTTTAATTGCAGAGCACTTTAATATATCATATGACTTCAACGAACATTACATTGTTAAATTTTTACCGATGAAGGAGAGAATAGGGTTAGGGGAAGTCATCCCAGTAGAGCGATTTTGATGCAATCACAAGAGAGAAAATCATTAAGAAAGAGAGTTAAAGGTGAGTTTGAGGAAAGTATTGGCACAAATAAGCTTATTGAAACTCTTTTAAAGAGTTTCTTGAAGAGCGAGAGTAATTATGGACTAATAACGGATATAAAAACAGATGTAGACCGCATTTTCAGATTCGTGAAGAAAATGATCTCTAAGAAAGGATTCGACATATACACATTAAGGGTTAGAGATGAAATATATTTGTCCAAAGCAATCGAAAACTTTGATGGATTGTATGGCGTCATAAAGGAGAGATCGCTTTTAATGGTGAGAAAGGGATTGATGGAGATCTGGGATGACAATGAATACAGAATATTGCATTTTTTAATACCATCTCTGAAGAGACATTTTCCAATAGAATACGAAGATAATTGTGAGAAGGAAGAAATTATAAAGGCTCTTTTGGAGGCTACACAAATTAGTTCTTGACTGATTTAACGTCTAGGCTTCTCTTTCTTACCAGTGATGAGATCCTGCAGTGCTATTCCATTGACTGTAACTACCTTCCATCTAACCCCTGGTATATCTCCCATTGAGCGTCCTCTTGAACCACCTATCCCCGCAATAATAACCTCATCATGCTCATCAACGACATTTAATGCACCATCGCCCGGTAGGAAGGCTGTTACAACTTTCCCATTTTTTATTAACTGGACTCTAACACATTTTCGTATAGCGCTATTTGGCTGCTTGCTCTCCCTGCCAACCTTCTCTAAAACTATCCCACGAGCCATTGGGGCGCCTTCAAGGGGATCCGCCTTTATGTCTAGCATAAGCATACGTCTTTTATAGTATCTATTCTTCCAGCGAAACTTTTTTCTTCTCAACCTAAGTTTCCTTGCGGCGAACTCTCCTCTAGCCTTCTTGGCCATGCTCTCTTACCTCACACCTCTAAAATTTGCCGAAACCTCCATAATTATAAATTTTTCGCCTCAAATTATCAAGACGCTATCTATATTGAAGTAACGTTTTGCGAGGATCCTTGCTTTCTCAGCGTTTCGTCCATTTTTTCCTATAGCGATTCCCTTATCCTTATTATCTACTGAGATAACCGCTATCATATTTCCATTGGGCTTTTTAGTCACCCGGACCTCCTTAACATTAGCTGGTTTCAGGACGTTCTTTAGAAACCGCACTGGATCATCGGAGAATTCTACGATCTCATACTTTTTTCCAGTAATCTTTTCAAGTAGAGCTATATTCTTTCCGCCCTTACCCACCGCCATTCCAATCTCACCCTCCTTAATCACAAAGATAATCCTTTCGAATTTACTGTCTATTATGCAGTCCCTAGCCATCGTCCCGGTTATGCTTTCAAAGAGACGTATATACTCTAGCTCCTCATTAGTTAAGCGAATGCCCTTAGACATTTCCACCACCAAACTCAAGTATATTAGAGTCTCCTGGATCTCTTATAGTGAGAACGGAGACGGCAAAAGGTTTTCCACAGGCAGAGCCTAAATCTAGGCTGAAACCAGGATATATGAGTAGTGGAATATTAGATAACTTGCAGTAGTATTCTATTTTCTCACGTATATTTTTTGGGCAGTTGGAGGATAAAATAATCATTTTTGCCCTGCCGGACAAGGCGCTTTTTATAGCGGTATTAGAGCCAAATAAAACCTTTCCACTTCTAACAGCTATACTTAAGGCTTTATCAATCTCACCCTTACTAAATCTACTCAATTTTTTCGATCACCTCAGTTGCTGAGGGAGCGGTCATATAGATGTCTACTATTCCCGTGCCGACTGGTATTATTTGTCCAATAATAACATTTTCGGTCACACCTTTAAGTGGATCAATCTCACCTCTAATGGCAGCCTCAATAATATTTGGAACAGTTATCTCAAAGGCTGCCTTGGCTAAAACACTTGGCTTCTCACCACTAACACCATGACGACCTATCTGTCTAACCACGCCAGTCACGGTCATTACATCAGCTACGAGCATTATATGTCTAATATCAACGTCCAATCCTTGCTCCTGCAAAACGCTTATGGACTCTTCAATTATTGCATTTCTAGCAGCCTCTATACCTAAAGTCTTCTCTATTTCATGGATATTATTTGTCACGGTCCTTGTCGGGTCAACTCCAAAAATCTCAAGAACCTTAGACAGCTTAGATCCATCAGTTCTTATGAGCCATTCATCATTCATTTTTGTAATATAGACCCTCTTTATTCCGGGTATACCCTTCACATGGAAAAACATGACCCTAGTTAACAGCTTTTTAATGTCTATTTTTTTCTTAGGCTCAATAATCATCATATTTTCCTCAAAACTTACTGAGCAGTTTGGAATATTAATTGTCTTAGCTAAGTATTCCATAGTTATGCCGCGCTCATTCATGCTACGCTCATTTAGCCTTATTATAATACTACCAGATTCTGGATCTATATAAGCCTCATCCAAAATATCTTCAATAGTTGTATGTAGGATATGCTGAGCAACCTCCATTGCCTTCTCCCGACTCTTTTTATGCTCCTCATCGAGATATATGGTCATTATTGGCGTTGATGGTTCCCTCCTAGCATCAACAATTTCAATTAGGCGTGGCAAACCTAAAGTTACATTTTGCTCTCTAACGCCAGCATAGTGGAATGTTCTGAGGGTCATCTGCGTGCTGGGTTCACCAATAGATTGAGCGGCCACCACACCAACGGCTTCACCAGGCTCAGCTAACGCCCTCTTATATCGTTCTACAGCCAGCTTAATGGCTAAATCTACACCATCCTTACTTAAGCTAGAGGTCGAGAGACCTTCTATGAGCTCATGTGCGAGTAGTGGTGTAATCTCATTTCTGACAGTATTCACCTGTTCCTCAATATATTCTCTCGAAGCCGGTGTTCCTGCTTCTACCATTAGCTTAACCTGCTCAATCAATCTGCCAACGTTGACAGCCTTCCCATGATCACTCTTAGATGGATCTACACCATCCTCACCATATATAAACTGAATTATTTCACCAAGTGGATTTCTTACGGTTCCATCGTACTCAACCCGTAGGTATTCAAGGGCATTGATTAGCCTCCTCTGCATATAGCCGCTCTGCTGGGTTCTCACCGCAGTATCTACGAGCCCCTCACGTCCACCCATTGCGTGAAAGAAAAATTCTATTGGGTCTAAACCATCCCTATAGGAGGAGTATACGAAGCCCCTAGCCTTTGGTGATGGATCCTTAAGCTCGAAGTGCGGTAAAGCTCTCTCCATATATCCACGTATGATGCGCTTTCCCCTAATAGACTGCTGCCCAAGCATGGCGGTCATTTGACCTATATTCAGAGTCGTTCCTCTAGCACCCGTCTTTGTCATAATGATGCCAGAGTTCTCTATACTAAGGTCTTCCTCTGCAACTTTTCCAGCTCTTTCTCTTGTCTCAGCAAGTTCGTTCATAACATATAACTCAAAAGAGTCCTCAAGGGTTTGACCTGGAAGTCTCTCAAGGGTTCCCTCACATAACGCCTTGACCAACGACTCTATCTTCTTTTCTGAGCTTCTTATTATTTGGCGTATTTTCTTCTTAGCCTCGGATGATAAGTCGAGCTCATCAAGTGAATATGTGAAGCCCCGCATGGTTATGAACCTATTAAGGAGACGACACAGCCGATTAAGAAATTCTCCGCCAGCTTCAGTTCCATAATCCTTTATTATTCTATGAAGAATGCTCTCGGACTTCTCGGCTCCAATAGAATTCTTATCGATAACACCCTTAATCAGAACACCATTTTTAATGATGACGTAAGCATCATATGGACATTCATCCTTTAAACAAACCTCACAATTTCTACAAACACTTGTTTTTAGAGCATAATTAAAGTCCTTAGGAAGGAAAAGACTGAATATTTGCTTTCCAGTCCAAAGAGGTTTAGGCTCTTTAACCGCTGGCTCAGGCAACGGACCATCGTAGCCAGCGGCTGCCAAGAGTTCGCATACTTCTTTCTTACTTAGGAGTGTTGATTTGCGCGTTAAGAGGAAGGCTGCCGTTATAAAGTCTCTTATCGCACCTATTATTGGTCCGCCAAACCTCGGGGAAAGTATATGGTCTTGGACTTGCATCAGCAGACGGGCTTCTGTCTGTGCCTCCTCGCTCTGCGGCACATGAAGATTCATCTCATCCCCATCAAAGTCAGCATTATATGGTGGGCAGACGCATAGATGGAGCCTAAAGGTCTTACCTGGAAGTACCTTAACGTAATGAGCCATAATGGACATTCTATGGAGGGATGGTTGTCTATTAAATATAACTATGTCTCCGTCCTGAAGATGTCTCTCAACAATAAAGCCTGTCTCAAGCGCCTCTGCAATCTTCTCTCTATCACTAACAAATTCAAGCCTAATACGCTTTCCATCAGGCCTAATAATATACTGCGCTCCAGGATAAACATTCGGACCGTTCCTTACCGCCTGTTTAAGTCTCTCAATGTTCCATACAGTAACCTTCTCCGGAACGGTTAATCTCATAGCAATTAGCATTGGAACGCCAACCTCGTTTATGTTTAAGTTTGAGTCTGGACTAATAACCGTACGCGCTGAGAAGTCTACTCTCTTGCCAGAGAGATTGCCTCTAAATCTACCCTCCTTTCCCTTCAAGCGCTGAGATAATGTCTTAAGAGCCCTTCCAGATCTATGCCTTGAGGGCGGTATACCTGAGGCCTCATTATCAAAATATGTTGTAACATGGTACTCCAAAAGTTCGGATAGATCCTGTATTATTAGCGTGGGCGCGCCAGCCTCAATGTTCTCCTTTAACCTTTGGTTTATTCTTATTATGTCCACAAGTTTATGCGTTAGATCATCCTCTGATCTTATCCCTGACTCAAGGGTTATTGATGGTCTTACATATACTGGCGGGACTGGAAGTACCTGTACAATCATCCATTCTGGGCGAGCATATTTGGTATCAAAACCTAGTAGCTCGAGGTCCTCGTCTGTAACTCTCTCAAACCTCTCCCTTATCATACTCGCGCTTAAACGCTGTGATCCTCCCTCCTCTGTGTACTCATGGAAAATTGTAGGTTTAGTGAATTCTATCTTATACTGCTTTGCGCCGCACCACGAGCACTCCAGATTCTTTTTAGCCTCTTCAAAAACCCCATTGTAGAACGAGGAGGGTACATTCCCAAGCATCTTCTTGAGCTTCTCTATCCTAGCCCTTAAAAGTTTCATCGTTTTTTCTGGGAGCAGAAGGCGCCCACAGTTCCTGCAGATTACTTGTAGGAGGTTATAAATTATCTCGGCAAATTCTACATGGATTACTGGAACAGCAAGCTCTATACGTCCGAAATGTCCTGGGCAATCAAATGATGTGTTTCCACACGTTTTACATCTTTGTCCGGGTTCTAGTACACCTAGGCGGTTATCCATGAGACCGGAGGGGATAGCTGCCCCATCTTCATCATATGTATCAGCCGTCTGAATCTCTACAACAGACATTCTCCTAATTTCTTGGGGTGAGAGAATACCGAACTTAATATGGTCTACTACTTTATATGTTTCTTCAATTAACGCCATTTTACGTCCTCTCCTTTAACTTAAGTCTTGGCGCGATACATAAGCTCATTAGCTCCTGGAGAAGGAGCTTAAATGCGTAGGAGACTATTACTTGGGAGACTTTAGATTTATCACCACATAGGTGGCACATATGTTTCCGCTGTCTTGCATCATAGTAGGCTATTAAACCACAATTCTCACAGACATAAAGCACATATTTATCTGACTCCTCAAGAAGCCTATCTTGGAGGAGCAATGCGGCTCCATGCCCGATTAAACAGTCCCTCTCCATCTCTCCAAAGCGGAGACCACCACCCCTAGCCCGCCCTTCGGTGGGCTGTCTAGTTAGCATCTGAATCTGGCCCCTAGCTCTCGCATGTATTTTATCGGCAACCATGTGATGCAGCTTCTGATAATAAACAATTCCAATAAATATGTCCGCAACATATTTCTCTCCGGTTACACCATTATATAAGACCTCACGCCCAGTATAACTAAGGCCTAGATTAGTTAGCATGCGTTTTAAAATCTCACCCCTCCTCTCCTCTAAAAATGGTGTTCCATCCACAAATTCTCCTCTAAGGGCAGCTATTTTACCTGCCATGGACTCTAAAAATTGACCTATCGTCATCCTTGAGGGAATAGTGTGAGGGTTAATTATTATATCTGGAACTATTCCATCTACTGAGAAGGGCATATCCTCCTGGGGAACAACCGTTCCTATAACGCCCTTCTGCCCATGCCTCGAGGCAAATTTATCGCCTATCTCCGGTATACGTTCATCTCTGACCCTAACTTTCACCAGTTTATTCCCCTCATTAGTTTCGGTTATAAATACTGCATCAACGACTCCTTTCTCAGATGGTCTCATTTCAATAGACGAGTCCCTCATTGTTGGACCATAAACCTCAAACTCCTTATATTCTTCTAGAAATCTTGGAGGACTTGTCCTGCCCACCAATATATCTCCGCCAAAGACCTCAGCTTCGAGACTAACTATTCCATCAGGTTCAAGGAAGCGATAATACTGTTCACCCCGGTAACCCCTAGTCCCAGGCTCTGGTATGACCAGCTTATCTCTTAATCCTCCAAGATACTGGCGGCATTCAGCTTCATAAAGCCTGTAAAAAGTTGAGCGGAATAAACCTCGCTCTATTGAAGCCTTATTGATGATTATCGCGTCCTCCATATTATATCCTTCATATGAGAGGACAGCTACAACACAATTCTGCCCAGAGGGACGCAAATCATAGCCTATTATCTCTATTGGTTTCGTCTTAACAAGAGGTTTCTGCGGGTAGTGAAGTATGTGGGCCCTTGAGTCAACCCTTAATGGGAAGTTTGATGTGTAGACTCCTAGGGCTTGTTTCGCCATAGCTGATTCATAGGAGTTACGTGGGGATTGATTATGTTCCGCATAAGGTATTAGCGAGGCACATATCCCAAGAATAGCGTAAGGTGTTAATTCAAGGTGGGTATGCTTTAGAGTTAAATCCTTGAGATAAAGCGCTATGTAGGCATTCTCCTCTTCTTCAGCATCCAGATATTCAATTATACCATTCTTGATTAAGTCGCTCCAAGTCCACTCCCCAGAGATTATTTTCTCAACAAGCTCCTTCTTTAGTTTAGGTACACCGTTTTCAACTATTATTAAAGGTCTACGT
>JAWAXL010000001.1:0-77812 GCA_038820405.1 Bathyarchaeia archaeon | reverse complement strand
GAAGTATTTTTAAGACCTACTCTCCAAGAGGTATGGAGGTTCTATAATGTAAGGGGCCGGATCCCTAAATTCGATGAACTCACGAGATATCTCCCGGAGACATACCTCTTCGGGGACAGAGTGAAATATTATCCTAGACCCTTGAGAAGGAAGATACTACAGCATGAGAAAATATTAGGGGAGATTTTAGACGGAAGAAGAAACGAACTTAATTCACTGCTTCCAGCACTCATCAACCAATATAATAGGTAAGGGACACCAAATTTAAATCCCTGTCTTCAGCATCAAGAATATGATATTGAATGGTTAATGTGGATAAAGGTGGAGACATTAAAGCCATTAATTATTCTACGCTAGCCGTCCTAAGCGTTTTCCTAGTTGAATCCACTCTAGGCCTAATAATTGGTAGCCTAGCAATCTTGAGCGATGCATTTCACGCGCTCTTTGACTTCGCCTCAATGCTAATACTCTCAATCTCAATCCGGGTATCCTCTAAGCCTCCAGATGAAGAACACATGTATGGCCATGAAAAGTTTGAGTATCTGGGTGGCATGATCGGTGGGATCATATTAATTGCTCTGGCAGCATCAATAGCCTTAGAAGCGGTCTCAAGAATAATTGCTGGGGAGACCAGCATAAGGGTTGATCTAAGCCCAATAGGATATGCCGCACTAGCATACACTTTATCTATAGACTTGACCAGGATTTTTGTTCTTGGGCCAAGAGTAGACGGGCGTGCACTAACAGTTAAAGTTGCCTTTTACCACGCCCTCTCAGATTTATGCTCAACATTAATTGCACTCTTCGGATTCTGGCTCTCAACCTATGGAATACTTTATGGAGATCTTCTAGCATCTCTAACACTAAGCGCAGCCTTGGTCTTCCTAAGTAGTAGGCTTGTTTGGAGTAGTATTATGGAGCTGAGCGATGTAGCCCCGAGGGAGGTGGTTACGAGGGTAAAGGAGCATATTGAGAAGGCATCAAGCGGACTATTCACATACGAGGGCCTGAGGGTTAGAAGGGCTGGAAATAAGTTCTTTGTTAGGGCGACACTAAAGTTTCCAGATTATATGAGGCTTGAGGAGGCGCATGAGATTGTGACAAGGATAGAGGAGGATATCCTTAAGACACTTAGAGAAGCTGACATATTATTTCATATTGAGCCAAGCGGCATTAGAGGGATGCCTACAAGAGAATTTATCAGGAGGGTTGCAAGCGAGGTTGAGGGTGTCATAGACGTCCATGATATAGATATCACACGCCATGATGGGAAAACGTATGTCTCGTTACATATCCAGACAGACCCAAAAAGATCGCTAAGCAAAGCTCATGAGATTGCTGAGATGGTTGAGAAAGCTATTCACTTAAGTATGAGCGGCATTGAGAGCGTGTTTATTCATATGGAGCCCTCCACCGTCGAGCTAAGGCGGGGAAGCGCGATGAGCGATCAAGAAATAAGTGAGGTCATACAGTCAGTCATTAGGAAGTGCCGTGACAAAATAAGGGTGAGGCGCGTGGTAACCTACGTGACCAATGGTAGGAGACAGGCGAATATTGAGTGTATCTTTGATGAAAGTATTCCGATTGAGGAGGCGCATAGAATAACCCTTGAAATAGAGGATAAAATTAGGAGGGAGATTTCTGAGACAACTGTTACGGTACATATGGAGCCGGGTTAGGATCTTAAGCCCCAAGGTTGGCTGATGGGCAAAGGTTATTTAGTACACATTCATCACATTTTGGCTTTTTGGCAGTACATATTTTTCTCCCATGGAAAATGAGGAGATCTGAAAATCTAAGCCATTTCTTCCTAGGAACTATCTCCATAAGATCCTTTTCAATCTCATCCGAGTCAGATTTATCCGTCAAGCCGAGTCTTCTAGAGAGCCTACTTACATGCGTTTCAACTATTATTCCCTCGATCACACCAAAAGCATTTGAGAGCACCACATTCGCGGTCTTCCTCCCAACTCCGGGAAGGCTCAGCAGCTCATCCATGGTTTTAGGGACTTCCCCATCATATTTCTCTAAGAGTATTCTGCATGCTTCCTTTATGTTCCTAGCCTTTGCACGATAGAACCTAACGGACTTTATGTCATTCTCAAGATCCTTTAGATCCGCGTTCGCGTAGTCTGCTGCAGTCCTATATTTCTTAAAGAGATTCTCTGTAACCCTATTAACAACATCATCGCGAAATTGGGATGCAAGTATCGCTGCTATAAGTAGCTCTAGAGGATTACTCCACTTCAAGATCAATTTCGCATCTGGATGAACCTTCTCTAGAAGATCAATTATTTGGACAACCTTCCCCCTAAGATCCTCCTTACTAGACAATATGACACCTCCAACCAATAATAGTTCAACTTAAGACGACTTAAGATTTATCAGCCGGAATCACAAGAATTATTCTTGGATTAAAGTTAGAATATGTGAATTATATTGCCGCTGGATCGGATGATCGAGAAGGCTTATGAGCTTATACGCGATAGAAGGATTGAGCAGATAAGTGAAGATACATATAATGTTGTTGGATTACATGGGACATATATTGTTGTTAAGGGCGTTGATGGATCGGTATCATGTAATTGCCCCGGATTCCTCACAAAAAAGAGATGCTCCCATTCACTTGCAGTGATAATGCTAATGCAACCAGCCCTGCTAATGGGCATAAAGAGGGAAATGGAAAGACAGAAACGTAAAACTAAACACTAATTAGGAACAAAACATTTTATTTAAGGCTAACCGTAAAGTAGGGTGCGAAATGAGTAAAAAAAGAACATCACTAGAGATGTATAGGCTCAAGAAGATACTGAAGACTCTAGCTTCCAAGGAGGGTAGGGGGACAGAGCTAATATCCCTATATATCCCTCCAGGAAGACAGATAAGCGAAGTAATATCTATGCTTAGAGAGGAGTGGGGCACAGCAGCAAACATCAAATCAACAACAACGAGAAAAAATGTTCAAGACGCGCTTGTAAGAGTTATGCAGAGATTAAAGCTATTTAAAGAGGTGCCAGAGACAGGACTCGTAATATTCTGTGGTGCAATACCCCAAAGCGGACCAGGCAGCGAGAAAATGGAGACATATGTTATTATCCCACCTGAACCGATAAATATATATCTTTATAGGTGCGACTCAAGGTTCCATATAGAGCATTTAAGGGAGATGCTTAAGGAGAAAGAAATCTACGGTGTTATATTGGTTGATACTAGCGAGGCAACATTTGCAACCATAAAGGGACGGAGAATGGAGATAGTTGAGGAGATAACTTCTGGGATACCTGGGAAACACCGCGCTGGTGGCCAGTCTGCTAGGAGGTTTGAGCGCATACGTGAGATGCAGGTTAACGAATTTTTTAAGCGGATTGGCTCCCACGCCAATGAGATCTTCCTACCAATAGAGGATTTGAAGGGCATAATCATTGGTGGTCCCGGACCGACTAAATATGATTTTGAGGGGGGCGAGTATATGGACTATAGGCTTAAGGCTAAGGTAATGGCCATCGTGGATACGGCTTATACTGGAGAGCAGGGTGTGAAGGAGGTTCTCGAGAAGGCACCAGAAATAATGAGGAGTGTAAGATATGTTGAGGAGAGGCAAATAGTTCAAAAATTCCTTTATGAGATTGGTCATGATACTGGTCTAGCAACATATGGTGAGAGGGAGGTTAGGAGAGCCCTTGAATTGGGCATAGTTGATATACTCCTATTATCTGAGGGCTTAAATACGGTCCGTGTGACTATCAGCTGCTCGTCATGTGGATACACGTATAATGAAACAATGAGTAGTTCTGAGATTTTAGGCTTCACGCAATCGCTCATAGGTAAGCCATGCCCAAAATGTAATAGCCAAACCCTTGAGGTTACTGAGGAGAAGGAGCTTATCGAGGAGCTGGCCGAGTTAGCTGAGGAGGCTGGTTCAAGGGTTGAAATAATCTCCTCTGAAACCGAGGAGGGGCAGATGCTGCTAAAATCATTTGGCGGCATAGCCGTCATTCTAAAATATAAAGCTGAGAATTATTGAGGGATTTTAAGTCTAAGACAACACGCTTATAATATGGCCATGAAAAGAATATTCTTTAAGAGCAGGTGATTCTGGAATGTCCGATTTAGATCTAGACATGATTAGATATAAGAAGCTACTGGAACTTAAGAAACAGATCGAAAAGAAAAAGATGGAGAGCGAGCCGCCAAAAACAATTAATCCACAAGAAATATTAGATAAGGTCTTTGTTGATAGGGCATGGGAGGTCTTTAACGCGGCAAAGCGTCAGTACCCGGAAGTTGCACAGTATATTGAGAGAATGCTTATCAATCTTATTCTAAAGGGAAAAATACGGGAGAAGATAAGTGGGGAAGACCTTTACGGATTATTCTTACGCCTTGGGTATAAGGTTAGACTTCAGACACGTATTAATATTATAGAGCATGGAAGAATAAAGAGTCTAGAGGAAAAAATTAAGGAGGAAACTTCTAATCTGTAATTTTTGATTATTTTTAGGCTTCTAAAAGATCAGCCTCTCAGCAACCTATAGACTTCCCAGTCATATATGCTCCTAATCTTGGCAAATCCCTCGAAACTATAAATGGTGTTGCTTGCAATATCATCGATAACACTATCCTCCCAGGCTAAGATAACTACGCCTCCAATCTTAAAAGATCTTAATGAGGGCACAAGCGGCTTCACTGAAATATTTTTGGATTTATTTTAAAACAATCATTTTTATATTCTGGTTTCTAAAGAATTAGTATTGCGGTCATTGCTGGGAGGAAGGTGTGTTGAGCCAACGCCAAGCATATTAGACCGCATCGAGAGAGGCGCTACTAGACTAAAATATACTTTAAATTTTGATTTCAGCATGGAGAACCTTAGTGTGGTGATGTTTTATGAGTGAAGAGAGAACTTTAAATTTCAAGCCTAAAATAAAGGATAAGACCTGGAATCCAGCTAAGGAGATCATTTTGTTCCAGAAATGGCAGGAGGAGGGGATCTATAGGTTTGATGAGAATTCTGAGAAGGAGGTCTTCAGCATTGATACCCCGCCCCCATACGTAAATACTCCGATTCATATAGGGCAGGCATACACGTATGTCTGGATGGATATATTTGCAAGATATAAGCGTATGAGGGGCTATAACGTGCTTTTCCCGATAGGTTTAGACAAGAATGGCTTGCCAATAGAAGTTCAGACCGAAAAGACATTTGGCATAGCTATGCATGAAACTCCTAAAGAAGAGTTTATTGCAAAGTGCAAGCAATTATTAAAAGAAAGTGGTGATATTTCTCTAGAAACATTTAAGCATTTAGGGTTGAGCTGCAATTCGTGGGATCTTAAGTATAGGATTGGGGGCAGATATGAGACTGACGATCCAGAGTATAGGCGCCTAACACAGGAGACATTCATCGAGTTTTGGAGGAGAGGTCTAATTTATGAGGATGAGAAGGTTACGAATTACTGCCCGGTTTGTCGCACAACTATATCTGATGCTGAGGTTGAATATGAGGAGGAGGAAACTCTATTAAATTACATAAAGTTTAGGGTTCAGGAGACTGGAGAAGACATAATTATAGCCACGACAAGGCCTGAATTGCTATGTTCGTGTCGAATAGTTCTCTTTAATCCATCTGATGAGCGGTACCAGCACCTTGCTGGGAAACATGCCATAGTTCCACTATATGGGCATATTGTTAAGATTATACCACATCCATATGCTAAGCCTGACTTTGGCTCAGGTCTAGTGATGATATGCAGCTTCGGCGACTACAGCGACGTTAGAATACTTAGGGAGCTTAATTTGAAACCTATATTTGCCATAAATGAGAGGGGCATAATGAATGAGAATGCTGGAAAATATGCTGGCTTAAAGGTTGAGGAGACTAGGAAACGTATAATAGAGGATCTTAGAGCTGAAGGCCTGCTAATTAAGCAGGAAAGGATTGTTCAGCGGAAACCTATCTGCTGGAGATCTAAGACCTCAATAGAGTTTGTTCCGATGAAGGAGTTCTATTTGAAACAGGTTGAGTTTAAGGAAGAGATACTTAAGCTGATCGATCAAATGCGCTTCTTCGCCCCCGAAAGCAAGCAGATACTAATAGACTGGATTAACTCTCTCGATATAGACTGGGTTATATCGAGGCGCAGGTATTATGGAACCGAGATACCCCTATGGTATTGTAAGAGCTGCGGCTACATTTACGTGCCTGAGCCCGGAAGATACTACCAGCCCTGGAAGGAGCCTCCACCAATTGATAGCTGCCCAAGATGTGGTGGAAGGGAATTTCGTGGGGAGGAGAGAACATTTGATACATGGTTCGACTCGGCTACATCAGAGATTTATATACTTGGCTACTTATGGAACAAGGATTTCTTTAGGAGGAACTTCCCATGCTCACTTAGGCCGCAGGGTAAGGAGATTGTTAGAAACTGGCTATACTTCACCATTCTGAAGTCCTTTCTACTATTTGGTAAAGAACCCTTCAAAAACGTTTGGATACATATGCATGTTGTTGATGAGCAGGGTAGAAAGATGAGTAAGAGCGCCGGAAACGTTATTGATCCACAAGATGTCATAAGGATGTTTGGTAGCGAAGCCTTCAGAATATGGTCTGCTCTAGAGGGGAATATAACTAAGGGGGACATAAGATGCTCCTTCGAGAGGATAAGGGGGACATCAAAGTTCCTCACAAAATTGTGGAATATAGCCCGTTTTATATCCTCATTCCCGCAGGTAGACAGCGACTTTGAGCTGGCACCACTAGATAGGATGATACTAGCTAAGCTAAATGAAGTTATAACTGAGTGTCGTAAAGGCTACGAGGAATTCAATGCAAACCAAGCCGTAACAGCAATAAGACTATTTACGTGGAATATCTTTGCAGACCATTATATTGAGGCCGTAAAATCAAGAGCATATAATAAAGACAGATTATTCGACGAGAAACTCCAGCGTGGCGCATGGTACACGCTACATGAATGCCTGAAGACAATACTTAAACTATTGACGCCAATATGCCCATTTATAACGGAGGCTATATGGCTAGAACTCTACTCTAAAGAGAGTATACATGTCCAGCGCTTCCCAGAGGAGAGAGAGGAGAGGATGGATCCCATAATTAACCTATTGCCAAAATTTATTGAATTTAATAATGCCATATGGCGATATAAAAAGAAGCATAAAATTGCATTAAACCAAGAACTTAATGCCATAGTCTATGCACCAAAGGATCTAGAGATTCTCGGCGATGAGTTAAGGATTATGCATAGAATTAAAACGCTTGTTTTCGGGGAATCCAGGGAAGAAGAGGCTGAGAAAATCTCTGAAGGCATTTATATGTTAGCCAAAGAAGCTAGTTAGATCCCTACCCCCACTGCCCTTTCCAATTATGGTTATTTTCTCGCCCAAGATGACCCGCATCTCATCGAATGCCGCTCTAGTTGGCACACCAGTCTTCTTCTCTATTAGCTCCACCTCCTTCTCAGGTCCCCTCTGAATCATCTGCATGCCAAAGTGGGTTATAATAGCCATATCTGGGCGCGCCTCCTCAATAATCTTTATAGCATCATCTGTGGTCATGTGACCCTCCCATGGCTGACCGGAGGGTCTTAAAACAGAGAGTATTATCAGTCGTAGCTCGCTATAGAATTTTGAGACGTCACTGAAATATTCTGAGTCAGGTATATATGCGAGGCCCCCAAAATCTTTGAGGTTAAAGCGGAAGCCAACCGTGTCTGGGTCTGAGTGAACCGCCTTACAAATGGACACTTCTAATCCATCAACCTCAAAGGATGAGCCGACAGTTGCCTCAATAACTTTCTCCGGCATGGCCTGATGATACCTTGAGATAGAGCTCTCACAGATCTCATTACCTCTTAAAACACTCTTAGAGGCTACGAGAATACCCCGCCTCCTCACAGCTCCCTCACTCATGGCCTCTATGAGGGGCTCAGCATCGTTAGCGTGATCAAGATGAGAATGCGAAACAAATATAGCTCTAATCTTCCGTGGATCTAAGCCCATCTTAAGCGAATATATGAGAGCCCCGGGACCTGGGTCAACATGAAAATTAACCTTATTCTCTTTAGAGATTAATCTTATGCCACCAGTTCTCCTCTTCTGGGTAATAGTTGCAAATCGCCCACCACCAGTCCCAAGGAAAATTAATTCTAACATCTTCTCCACGAGCCTACAAACACTATACTTTAAAATTAGAGTAAGAAATAAAGATTAATCTGTATTGAGTGCTGAGAGACTCATAGAGAAGAGATTCTAAGGGGCGAGCTAGGTGAAAGTTGTCATAAGAGTGGGGGGATCAGTTGTAGCCTCACCACCAAACCCAGATCTAATTCGCAGATACGCGGATCTAATAATAGATTTGAGGAGGAGAGGACATAAGGTTGCTGTCGTTGTCGGCGGGGGGAGGCTTGCAAGGGAATTTATAGAACTAGCACGCTCCCTAAAATTATCTGAACAGGAACAGGATGAACTAGCAATATCTGTCTCCAGACTCTTCGCTCAAGCCCTATCAATGAAGATTGGTGGATACGAATGGAGAGAGGTTCCAACTACGGTTAACGAGGCTATTAAAACTTTAGAGAAAAGGGGAATTGTTATTATGGGTGGCGTTAAGCCTGGCATGACCACAGATACCGTAGCGGCGCTAATAGCCTCAGAGATTGGGGCCGACCTAATAATCAAAGCAACCAATCAAGATGGAATCTATACAAAAGACCCAAGAAAATATCCAGATGCAAAGAAATTAGATGAAATCAGCTTTGATAACCTAGAGGAGATTTTGGTCATAGATAAGCATATGGCTGGAATACACCAAATAATTGATTCGGAGGCAGCCCACATAATAAAAGAAAAACGCATAAAAACTATAGTAGTTAACGGCTTTAGCCCAGAAAATGTTCTCCTGGCCATAAGTGGAGTGAAAATTGGGACAATAATTCAATAAAAATTTTAAAGAGAGAAATCTATGAGATTGAACTGCTGGTTAGCGTTTGCTTATTTACTAACGATCTCAGCTTCAGCAAACTTCCTGCCTATCTTAGTTATTTTAACCCTCACATGATCTCCGGGCTTCGCATTCGGTATGAATGTTACGAGACCCTGTATTCTAGCTACACCATCTCCCCTTTTACTGATCTCACGAACTTCAACATCATATTCTTTTCCTAGTTCAACTGGCTTAGGTGGGAGCAGCCTACCACGGGCTCTCTGAAACCTTCTTCCTGAACTCCTCTCATTTCTCCTTTCGCTCTCCATAACCTTTTCTCACCTCCATACACGTTATTTTCCGCTATACAGGACCGTCAATTTACCAAACTTACCAACGTTTAGTTGCTTCTCCCCCCTAAAGGATCTTATATAACCATTTTCTATCTTCACTGTATCATTAATGTTCACCTGACCAATCTGCTCATTCCATAAGGAAAGCTTTATCGTCCCAGTTTCATCTCCTATGATGGCATCAGCAACTCTATAAGCACGGCCATCAAACCTTGAAATAACCTCACGTGGCTCAGAAACCTCCAGAACCTTTGCAACTAAATTCACGCCGCGCATTCCATCCTTTAAATCTCTAATCTTCACCCTCAAATCACCTCCTTTCTACATTTTTCCGCGATCCCAGGAGCAGAAACAATTTGATAGTAGGGGGTTACACAGTGCCGATACTAAATTCTGAGGAAACCTAGATGTCTCTACAAAAGAGAGTGAGGCAGACATCACAATCAATTTTCTCGGAAGGCTTAATGCGATCAGCATTTACTCTTCGTCCTGTATCGCGGAGCTAACACCAAAAGCAGAGAGCCGAGAAGACTACTTCCCGACTAACTGCTTTGATGTTAGCGGTTAAAATAAGATGAGTACGGTAAATATAAGCTTTTCTTTAATTCCATTATTAATCTAAAATGGCCTCCTCTAATAACTAAAGTCCTTCCTTAAACATTCTATACATCGCATAATTGATGTAGTTAATGAATTTGTTCTCCGCTTGGTATTCTATTGTAAAATGCTGTCTAGACCTTTTATCCCTAATCTGACTTGTGGTCACGAACACGTAAGCGTCGCTTCCTGCACCTGAGCCATAGCCAACTACCATTATCCTCTTATGTGGTTCAGCCTGATCCAATACGGCAGCCAAGCTTATTAGCGATGAAGATGCATAAGTGTTACCAAATTTTGTTACCTGTATTCCAGGAAGGTATTGCTCTATCTTAAAGCCTAAAGCCATCGCCACTCTAACTGGGAATGTTGGGTTAGGCTGATGGCATGCAAAATAATCTATATCGCTTGGCTTTAAACTCATCTTATCCATAAGCTTCCTTCCAGCCTTAATGATGTGTTTAAAGTATGCTGGCTCTCCTGTGAAGCGGCCTCCATGGCGTGGGTATGGCTGTAGATCCCTCCTCCAGAAGTCCGGTGTATCAGATGTGCATGAGCACCAACCCTCGATCTCGGCAATAACATCTTTTCTGCCGAATATGAATGCTGCTCCACCATATCCTACGAAATAGTCGAGTTCTCCGCCCGGCTCACATCTAGGCGCTGCTTGAGCGTTATCAGCCCCTATGACCATCACGTATTCCATCGAATCCTTAGGATAGAGCGTTAGGGCCATGGCATCCTTAAACATGCTCGAAGCGGCCTTGCAGGCAAACTCTGTATCAACGGCATCCACCATCTGCACGCCATCAGCATCCTCCTCCCCGAGATTTAAAACCTGCGCTACCTTAGAGGCTATTGGATTAACGGCATATGGATTCGATTCTGTGCCGACGTAAACTTTACCTATGAGCCTACCATCCACACCTGAGTGTATAAGTGCCAGCTTCCCAGCCTCAACGGCAGCTGTTATAGCATCCTCATCAATAAATGGGACTGACCTCTCAAGTGTAGCCTCCTTAATCCTAAACCTTGAAACATATGCTCCATAGCCAACTATTCCAGGCGTATCATATTCCTTATTTGGTCGGATTATCTCGTACCGCTGATATGGGTAGTACTCGTCAGCGAATGTAAAGGCTAAGGATGTCGTTGGTATAATATCGCTTTTACCTACTGAGTGTCTGCGCCTAAATCTGGGCACAACCTCCCTCCCCTCAAACTCATCCAAGTTTATCCCCATATTATCCATGAGGAGTACATCAGTTAGTCTGCCGGGAACTCTAATCTTCCCATTGTGGAAGGATATTATCCCATATATGAGGGGTGCGAGCTTCATGAATTTGTTCGTCGGCTCTCTAATTATAGTGCATGTTTCAAGCACACCCTTCTCATAGAAGAGGTCTATTTCCTCCATTTTCCCTAGACTTTTTCTGCCACAGTTTCCGCAGTATTTCCTCGGCTTAAAATATTCTTTTCCACAGATGGGGCACCTACTACTCTTAAGTCTATCACCTATATAGGTAACTCTCCTCTCCATTGGTTCACTACTCACGCTTATCCCTCCCTAGTATGTGGATATAGACCTTAGTTCCAAAACCCTCCATCTCCTGAACACAGCCATAAAGCAAGTCTCCATCAGGATTAATTTGCCTCCTTCCAGCCTCACCCCTAAGCTGTTTAACAACCTCGAATATTTGGGCTCCACCTGTCGCGCCAAGTGGATTTCCATCAGCCTTTAAACCTCCATCTGTGTTCACGTAGACCTCTCCTCCACGAAGATTATAGCATCCATTGAAGTTCTGAAAGTTCTCATAAAGTTCCATCCATGCAGTCCCTTTCTCAGTAAATCCTAGATCCTCAAGTGAGATCATCTCAAGTAGAGTTGATTGATCATAAACCTCCAGCAACTTTATCTCATCAAGGCTTATCTTCGCCATTTTTAGAGCCTTTTCCATCGCTATTCTGCTCGCTATAAAGCTTGATCTACATGGTCTAGAAGGATAGGATATATAATCTGTTGCCATTGCTGATGCAAGTATATAAATTGGTTCATCTGTGTATTCTTTAGCCTTTTCTGGGCTTGCTAACACTACGGCTGTTGCCCCATCAGATATTGGAGCAAAATCATATATTCCAAGGATCTTTCCCTCTTCCTTCCTAGCCGCTAAAACTCTATCAACGTTTATCTCCCTTCTAAAGTGCGCATACTCGTTCCATAGAGCGTTACGGTGATTCTTAACTGAAATATGTGCTAAGACCAGCATCAGCTTCTCGCGATTAGAGGTGCTGATGCTATGCTTTTTAATATATTCCCTAAGGAGGAGCTCATGATTTGATTCGGGTGTGCCGCCAGAGTAGTAGCTCCAGCGATCCATGAAGAGCATGAGGTCATCCCTTATTTTACTCAGCCTATCAGTCATCTTCTCGGTTCCACCAACGAGGACAACATCATATTTTCCAGCCTCTATTGCGTTGCATGCGTTCATGAGCGCTGAGCTGAATGAGCGCATCTTCTCAACTGGTATATTCATCTCTAGTAGCTGGGAGACAAAGCCTTCCTCTAGACCCATTTTACTCGTGAGCTGAAGCAAATAATCTGAAATATAACATGCCTCTAAATTCCTCCGCTCAATCTCGGCGGATTCTAAAGCCATTAACCCTGCCTCATCAATTAGATCCTCGGGGTCTAGTTCATAATGCTCCCCAAATCTGGTCCTACCAATACCAATTATCGCAGGTGGATTATTCATAACTTTTCTCCTAGCACTCTTTTTATAATTAACTACGTTAAAAAAATTACTCAACTTAGGAATTTTCTAATAGGGGGACGATACTTAGCTTATTTTGGCGAGTGTTTATGGAGCGGGTTGGAATTCTTGTTATTTCTTATGGTTCTAGGGAGGCTGCCATGGTTGACGCCTTTGCAAGAAGCGGTAAATATAAGGTTGATTTATATATTGCTGATAGACAGAGGAACCCCTTTAATGTCCGTAGAGCTGAGGATCATGTTGTAATACCCGATCTTAACGTTAATGCCATATATAAATTTGCAGAAAAACGTAAGGATGAGATAGACTTCGGTATAGTTGGTCCTGAAAAACCAATAATTGAGGGAATAAGGGACTTAATTGAGGGCAGGCTTGGCATACCAATGATATGTCCTACAAGGGAATATGCTCTTGAGAGGAGCAAGGTTCTACAGAGGATCCTCTTCCAAGAGGTTGCCCCCGAGGTTAACCCGAAGTTTAAAGTGTTTGACCCTAAGGATTATAGCAGTATAGAGGATGTTAAGAGGAACCTATATAAGTGGCTTGACGAACTCGACAATAAGGTGGCTGTTAAGCCAGATGCCCCGGCTGCTGGTAAGGGCGTTGGCGTCTGGGGAGACCACTTTAACACTCGCGAGGAACTCCTAGAACACTTCCTAGCGAACTTTAAGGTAGGTCCAGTTGTAGTTGAGGAGAAGATTGAGGGTGAGGAGTCGAGCTTCCAAGCATTCTGCGATGGAAAGCACATTGTCCCCCTTCCTGAGACAAGGGATTATAAGAGGGCCTTTGAAGGGGACAGGGGGCCGAATACTGGTGGGATGGGGACATATAAGGATAGGTGGTATATCTTACCCTTCATGAGGACTGAGGACTGGGAGAAGGAGAAGAAAATTATTGAGAGGATCTTTGAGAGACTTAAGGGCGATGGATCAAATCCAAATCTGCGTGGAATGCCTTTCTATGAGGCCTTCATACATACTGGTAGGGGACCAATGATACTGGAGAATAATAGTAGGCCTGGAGATCCGGAGATAATACCTATATTAGCCCTCTTGAAGGATGACTTTGTTGACATCTGCTTTAGAATGATTGAGGGGACGCTGACCCATATAAATGTCGAGAGTAGGGCTGCGGTGGTTGTCTATAAGGTTCCACCAACATACGGCGAATACATAAAATTCTCCCCACACTTGGTTAAGAGGGACGAAATAGGAACACCAGTTATCCTAGAGAATGCTGAGAAGCTCTCAGAGAAGTATGGTGATAATATCAGGATTTATCCTGGCTCCATGGAGCTCCGTGAGGATGGTAAGAGCTACGCGTTGTCTTCTAGGGCTGTTGCAGTACTGGGAATAGCCGATGACATACAAAGTGCTCGAGAGATAGCGATGGAGGGCATAAGGGCTATTAAGGGTGGAGCACTATGGTATAGAAATGACATAGCCTCAAAAGAGCACATTGGGCGCAGCATAAAGCACATGGAGGCTTTGAGGAAGGGAATTCAATGGCAATATACATAACTGACTGTGAGGGACCAGTCTCAAAAAATGATAATGCATTCGAACTCACGAGCTGGTTTATACCCGATGGCAATAGGCTCTTTACCATAATAAGTAGGTATGATGATGTTCTAGCAGATATTATTAAGAGACCTGGATATAAGGCTGGAGATACACTTAAGCTAATAATTCCGTTTCTGAGGGCCTATGGTGCGACAAATGATCTCATAAGATACTTCTCCTCAGAGACGCTACTATTGATACCGGGAGCCGCTGAGACGCTACGTTACATTCGTTCAATTATGCCAGCCTTTATTATAAGCACAAGCTATGAGCCTTATATAGACACCCTCTGCAAGGCCATAGATTTCCCGAGGAAGAATGTCTATTGCACGAGAATAAATATAGATAGGTTTGAGGTGCCTAAGGATGAGGTGGAGAGAATAAAAGCTCTAAAGGAAGAGATAGTTAATATGTCGATGATAGAGATCCCTACAAGGGCAAAGTCGTTTGAGGATCTTCCAGTAAAAACGCAGGAGATTATTAGGCGTCTTGATAAAATTTTCTGGGAAGAAATAATAAATATGAAGATAGGTAGAGCGCTTATAGAAGTGAATCCTATTGGTGGATATGAGAAGGCTAGGGCTGTTGAGGAGATAGTCTCGTTATTACATGGTAGGCTATCATCAGTCATCTATGTTGGCGATAGCATAACTGATGTGGAACCATTTAGGCTGGTTAGGGGTGGCGGTGGATTAACAATCTCATTTAATGGAAACCAATATGCCATTAGAGAGGCTGAGGTAGCAATCATGTCGCATGATGCTATTATTTTAGCTGTATTAGCTGAGCAGTTTAGGAGGTATGGTAAGGAGCATGTGCTCAGCTTATCTGAGGAATGGGATATATCCTCCCTAGAGGGATATTGTGACCCCAGTCTATTGGAGCGCCTTAAAAAGCTCTACCCCGATAAGGCCCCATGGGTTGAGAGAATAACCCCAGAAAACATGGAGCGCCTAATACATGAGAGTACAGCCTTTAGGAAGACGGTTAGAGGGGAGACTATAGGATCTCTAGGCTAATATGCTGCCATCAGTACTTAAACATCAAAGTTTTTAGACAGAAAATATTAAAATAACACCTTCAGCTCTGAAGATATTTTAGGTGATGGTTTTGCCAAGCTGCTGCATATCAAAGCGGAAGAAGGGTAAGGAAAAGAAGGAAGAAGAGGAGAAAAAGAAATAATATCCAGTAGAGCAGAGCGTTAGCCATTCATTATATAATTTTTATTGATGCTTTATTTTTCGGTGACAGGTTTGAGCGTTCTAATTGAGGATATTTATGCCGAGGCTTTTGATGGCCTATATTTTAGGATACTCGTCACTGCTGATGACATGTGGACTCTCAGGAAAGCTGCTGAGGATGCTACCGCCACACCCTCTACGGTGATAGGCCGTATAGAGGGTGGTATAGAGCGGTGGGTTCCTAGAGCAGAGACCCCTGATGGGCGGCCCGGCGTCATACTACAGTTCTGGAGTGGAATAGATGAGAGAAAGCCTCTTGATGATGTTGTGAGAAGATTCTACAGGGAGTTCTCTTATAGGGTTAGGCAAGATATTCTTGTTAAGCCCTTCACAGCAGTCTTCAATTCATGCCCAAACCCAATAGGTAAGGTTGATACAATGGAATTTATTGGGCACTGTGGTGACGGATACGAGTGGACTGAGAACCTATATGGCCGAGAAATAATAATAGTTCCAATAATGGTTCCGGACTTTAAGATTGAGCGTTATTTAGGCTATGGGCGGGGTGTTATGGGCGGGAATTTCTGGTATATGTGCCGAACGAAGAGAGCTGTGCTTAAGGCTGGGAAAAAAGCTTTAAGGGCTATAAGCCAAGTTCATGGAGTTATTACTCCATTTGATATATGCTCAGCAGGCTCGAAGCCGGAGACAAGATTCCCACATATAGGCCCGACAACAAACCATCCCTACTGCCCCTCACTAAAGAGTAAGCTCGGTCTTGAATCAAAAGTTCCTGAGGGCGTACGGTACATCCCAGAAATAGTGATAAATGGACTTACATTAGACTCAGTTAAGGAGGCTATGAGGGCTGGGATAGAAGCCGCCTCCTCAGTCAAGGGCGTTGTGAGAATCTCCGCTGGAAATTACGGTGGTAGGCTTGGCAAATATAAAATATATTTAAGGGAGACACTTTCATGAGCCTAGAAGTTGTCTGTTTTGGAGCCCTGAACATGGATAAGCTCTATAGGGTTGATAAGTTGGCTGGAGCCGATGAGGAGAGCATAATACTTGATTTCAGGGAGTCGCCGGGCGGGTCGGCTGCCAATACTGCTGTGGGTTTGGCGAGGCTTGGCGTTAGGGTTGGCTATATTGGTAAGGTTGCGGACGATAGGGAGGGGAGACTCCTAATTAAATCCTTTATAGATGAGGGTGTGGATGTCAGTGGGATAATAATCTCTAAGATGGGTAAGAGCGGGGCAGTTATAGGCTTCGTTGATCAAACGGGTAATAGAGCATTATATTTAGATCCAGGGGTAAACAATACATTAGAGTTTAATGAGATTAATGTTGATTATGTTAGAGGTGTTAGAATTCTACATTTAACTTCATTCGCCGGCTCATCCCCCTTTGAGGCGCAGAGGAGGCTTCTAGAGGTTCTTCCCAAGGGTGTTAAGGTGACATTTGATCCTGGAATAATACATGCTCGGAGGGGACTGGATGCCCTCAAGCCAATAATTAGGAGGAGTTATGTGTTTCTACCGAATGAGGAGGAGCTACGACTCTTAACAGGTGAGGAAAATTATGAGAGGGGTGTTAAAGTTATCTTAAGAGAGGGCGTAAAAATTATTGCCGTGAAGCTAGGGGAGAGAGGCTGCTATGTTACAGATGGATCAGAGAGCCATTTAATCGAGCCATTTAAGACCGAGGTTGTTGATACGACTGGGGCAGGGGATGCTTTCTGCGCCGGATTTATTTATGGGCTTCTTAGGGGGAAAAGCCTAAGAGATTGTGGTATCCTAGGAAACTTTGTAGCCTCAAGATGCTTAACAAAGATGGGAGCTAGGGACGGATTTCCAAGACTAACCGATTTACCCAGTAACCTCCGTTAAACAGGGACTCTACGAGACTGCTTCGAGCAACTTTTAAATCTATGTTTTGGAGTATAAAGAATAATGTGTGAGTGTACCTGAATGAGTGCTGTGAACATTCGGAGCAGATTATTCTCGCTTCTGGCTAAGGAGTTTGAGTCCTTCATTCCTCAGTTTAAACCATATACCACGGACTATCAGATGGTTGCCTATTCCTCGAAAGATTTAGAGACATGGCTGAGGGTTAAGATGGGTATCGATGACTCCAGAGAGATTTATAGGAAGGTTGAGGATATACTTAGGGAGAACCCGAATAACTTCAAAACCTCGTTGAGCTTTTGGGCTAGTATGTGGCTTAGGAAGTGGAAGGAGCGCGTCAGAATACTTTTAACGAAGTTTGAGGAGCCGAGGGATCATGTTGAGAGGGTTAAGAGGGCTAGGAGGATTCTGCAGGAGATGGAGTGGAGGGATGAGTTGAGGAGCATGGTTATTAAGAAGCTCGTGGAGCACGTCGAGATCTGCATGACGGAGTTCATAGCCGATAACCTTGTAATTGAGGAGATAGCAAGACGCCTACAAAGAACCGATAAAGATAGCGTCGTAGCCTTAGACCCGCTAAGCATCTATAATGCAGTTAGCTCAAGAATCATAAGATTATCTAGGGAGAGGGGGCCACTAGTATATTTGAATATAAAGCCCGGATTATTTCAGCACTACAATTATTAATTTTGTTTATATAGACTATTTTTGAGGGCTGGAGAATTAATGCATATTGAGCGTTTGTCAACTGGCGTTCCAGACTTAGATGCTATGCTTGAGGGCGGTATACCTAAGGGTTTTATGGTAGCCATTACTGGTGAACCTGGAACCGGAAAAACAATATTATGTATACATTTTGTTGCCCAGGGCGTTAATGAGGGGGATAAGTGCATATATGTTACTACGGAGGAGAGTAGGGAGTCAATCATTACACAGGCAGCCCAGTTCGGCTTCGACTTTTCAACAGGAATCTCTCAAAAGAGGATTGTGATAATTGATGCTTTGATGGGGCGTCAGGATGAGTGGTCTCTCCAGAGCCTAGATGTTGAGGAGCTCGTGAATAAGGTTATCGAGGCTAAGAAGGCTTTAGGCTATGGTAGGGCACGCCTAGTAATAGATTCTTTATCAGCGTTCTGGCTAGATAAGCCCGCTATGGCTAGGAGATACTCATACTTCGTGAAGAAGGTTCTCTCAAAGTGGGACTTCACTATTATGGCGACATCGCAGTACGCTATAACAACATCTGAGGCATTCGGCTGGGGCGTCGAGCACATAGCCGATGGAATAATAAGGTTTAGGAGGTTTGTTAGGGATGGTGTCCTAAGGCGCTATATCTTAATTGAGAAGATGAGGCAGACAAACCACAGCCTACAATTACATGAGATAATGATTCTCCCGGGCAGGGGGCTGACCATACTCGGACCGGTGGAGATGCGGAGGGAGGATATAGCCCTGCCAAAGCATGTCATGGAGAGGATCCAGAGGGCCGCTGAGAGGAGGGAGGGGGAGAATCCGTAAAGAGGGGTGCCTAAGGCGAGTAGCTTATGAAAAGTCTTAATGCCCTTAGATAATAGAATATTAGTCTGTTTGAGCTAGATAGGTGTTGTTTATATGGGGCAAATTGATTTTAAGGCTCTTCTATCAATATTCCTTCTATTAGCTGTCTTTTCACTTGTCCCAGCTCTGGTTTATGCTGGTGATGGAGGTGGGTCTGAGGTCTCCATAAGTAATGGTATACTAACAGTCTACATTGAGAATGAAACTGGTTATGATGGCGTTGGAACATATACTATTTGTACTGGGCCATATCATCCAGTTCCAGATCAGGATGTTCTACAGTTTGGTGTTGATGGCGATGCCTGGACATCATATAACACTGTTCACATACTCAATGAAACTATAGGGGTTAAGAAGGATTATATAACTGAGAGCGATACAGTCAATATAAATTCTTGCACGGGCTTCTCCCTATGCATTCTAGATAACGTTAGCCCACAAATTGAATTAACCCAGACAAGGATGGTTATTCGGTGGAGTACACCTGAGGGGCTTAATGTAACTCAGGATATTGAGGTTTTGGGCTCAAATTGGATGGATACTTATGTTAGGATAACGATGACCGTCAGGAATACTAATAACACGTATTTCTATAATGTTGGTATTCGCTATCTCTGGGATCTTAAGGTTGCGTGGAATGATGGCTCATGGCTTAGGGCTGTTAATCCAACATCAGGTTGGCTTAACTCTGAGCATATATGGTCTCAGCCAAATTTTAAGTATTGGGAGGCAACGGACAACCCAGCGGATCCAACACTAATAGTCTGCGGCTCGATCACAGAGCCTTCAATGCTCAGCCCAAGCCGACCAGACAATTTCATTTTTGGAGCGTGGGGTCCGTCAGGGCTTTACAATAACAGCTGGTGTTACACTATCAACCCAAGCCGGCAGATTGCTGACACTAATCTTGATAGTGCCGTAGCATATTACTGGGGGCCAACAACTCTAAAACCTGATGAGAAAATTAGTGTTACAGCGTATATTTGGGTTCTTCCGCCTAGGCCTGTTGGTGGATTCATTGTTGACTCGGCTTATGCACTCGATTCGGATGGCTTAACGCTGGCTAATCTGTGGCCTATATTAGTGGTCTCATGTGTGCTTTTTGGTTTCGCTGCGCACAGGGCTTTTCGAAGATTTAGGCTGATCCTCCAGCGTAGAGTGTTAGGCTAAAGAAGTCTTATCCAAATCTGCTCTTTTCCTTTTTTTACCAGAGTTCTGGTTTTTCGCTGCATCTTATCTTTTCTTGTGGGTCAGTTTGGAATTTCCATGTGCCTTTGTATGCGTTTAGTATGATTATTTCCAGCTCGCCTATCACGTAGTCACTTAGTAGTACTTCCCTCTCCATTGGTGAGATAACTATGTCTACCACGAGTTCTTTTAAGACTGAGTCCTCTCCGATTACCTGTAGTATTGCCGCCTCTCTAATGATATAGAACCTTGCTGGGCCTCCAGCGGTATCATATGTGGATTCTATTGCTCCGTTTGGCGGCGGCCATAAGCCTAGCTTCTCAGCTAATCTAATTGGCACGATTATCTCAGGTGAGGCTCCAGTATACCCGGTATTTAGGAGTGTGCTGGTTTCGATGCTGCTTCCGACCCTCAATCCCTTTAGGCTCTTAATCTTCGCCCTTACCCTTATGGGCAACTTCTGACTCCTCTAAAATTTTCCTGAGGATTTCTAGGCTATATACTCTCCCAATATGCTTATATGTTAGTAGCCTAGCGCTTCCAACCCTAGCCAAGGGAGACCACGAGATAATTTTGGAGTCAGAAATATAAAAGATTTAATTGTTTGTAGTTTACCTTCAGCTTCGGCTAGAATGGAGCTTAAGAGAAAAATAGGGTGGATTAGTGGTTTATTTTTCCTCTTTCTATCTTCTGGATCGGTTGGTTAATGTTTTGCATCCCCCGACGCCAGCTGGCGGAGGCGGCGGCTTCATCTTCATATAGTATCCAATTATCTCGCCAGACGATGTAACAGTTATCGTGCCGCTCCGCCCTTGTGATAGTCCAGTCGTTTTATACCAAACATATTGTTTTGTGATTCTCCCAGTCGTTCCAGAGACCACTGGGAGCGGAGAATACCAGGTGAAGGTTACGTTTGCGCCGACTGGTAGATCAAATACTGCTGAGCTGATATTAGCTAAAGTATAAGCATAGTTATGTATTTCTCCATTAATTTTAGTTTGTACTGTTAGAATTATGCCAGTATAGTCTTTGCCGACGCCATTAACTTTAAAGGTTATGGTATATGTCTCGGCTGCTAATAGTCCGTATTCAGCTGTAATATTCTTGGGGGAGTCCATGTGAACCATTATGCTCAATGAGCTGTTTGTCTCTGAGTCAATAGTCCATTGTGAAAACGGATAATATTGATATGCTGAAACATAGATTTTATTTGGAGCCGTCAAATTAACCCATGTGCAACTGTCAATACTAGTAGCTTGTCCAGTTTCCGTCCCTGCCGGATCATCGCCAGTTGGGCTTATTGTTATATTACCTATCCCCAGATTATCTGGCGATATGCTGACAAAGAGCCTATACTGTGTCTTCCAGTTTGCTATTGCTGTCTTTGATTCATTCATTGTTATTGGGTTGCTTTGGGCGTAGTTTGTTCCAGACGCATCTTCGCTCCAATGCGTGAAGACCCTTCTTGTTCCATTTCCATGATCAACCATGCCCGTATCAAGCGTTGCATACGCTGTTGATCCATTTGAATACCAGCCTGCACCGCCCACTGTGCCATATGGCGAGATAACGGTTAGGTAATATTCGGGGGTGTAGTGGGCTGTTGCCACGTGGTTGGCGTCCATGTGTACTGTTATTGGGTTGCCCTCAACAACCTTGCCGTCAACATCCCAATAATCAAACCTGTAGCGGAACCCATTTTCGCCTTCCTCGCTTGGAACAAACTCGGGCGCTGTCAACTCAACATAAGTACAATTCTCATAGGTGCCTGAACCTGGAATCTCCACAATGCCAGAAGGGTCTGTTTGAACAACCAAATAGTATTTTGCTGGAGGAACACATGATTCTTTCACGAACTGGAAGTATCCGTTTGTTCCAGCAACCTTAGGCGTTTTCTCAGGGCCTTGATCAGTAACGTCTGTGTATATATTTGCTTCATAGGTTCCTGGGAGCAGGCCTGCAACGGGGACCGTCACCTCCACTGTTATGCTGTTGGGCGATGGGTTATATAATGTAGTGCTGGATGGAACAAAAGTTATTCCAAAGCTTGATTTCTCAACCATCTGAACAGAGCACCAATTAACTTTCTTCGGATCAGGCAAACTATCCCACTGAACCACAACGGTAAATGTAAATGATTCTGCTGTGCATGGCCCCGTCCAAACAATTGGTTCTGGCGGATTTGAAATCTTGTTTCCCTGATAGTATATGTGTATTGGGTCTTCCCCATCACACTCAGCTACTTCCTTAGCCTCCGCTGCAGCTTGGGCTACAGTATCTCCTTCACCTCTTGCTACTGGAACCGCTATAAGTAGCGTTGAGAGCATTAATATTACAGCCAACAGCAATACAAACATCCTACCATACTTCATATTCACACTCTTTACCTCCCTTTCATATTTTTTCGGTTGATTTGAGGTTTCCATTTAGCCCAGCAGATCCGATTAAGCCAGCTGACAATGATATTATGAGTGCTAAAGCCAGAAGTGTTGCCACAAATGTCCTAAACAATTCAGTTTTATGCCTCAATTTTAATACATTTCCAGTATATATTTCAAATACACATTAATGATCTATAGTAGTTATATTTAAATGTAACGGTAAACTTGAGGAACTAGCCAAAAATAAGATATTGTGAATGAAAACATAATCTGAACTCTGAAGATGTGGTGTGGCAATCTTAAATCCTGTTTAGGCAAAATAATTGTTTAAGGCTGATATCGATGGTTTCTAGGGCTAGGGATTGGCTTGGCAGGTTGAGGGGGGCCACAAAATATGCTGGGAGGTTAATGCCGACACTTACGAAAACCTTAACCATATCTAAGACCCACCTAAACAATATTATCAATGGGGGATTCCTTCATGGATCACCACCCTATCGAATTTTATGTGGACGGCCAGAAAATTCTCGGGAACCTACATTTACCATATATTAGGGCGCCATGCATAGTCACCCTACATGGATTAGAGGGTCATAAAGATTCCAGCAAGTGGTTAACTATAGTCTCGAGGCTCCTCAGCGAGGGCTACGCATGCCTAAGATTCAACTTCAGGGGGTGCGGCGGGGGATCCGAGAGGAGCGATGGTCAGTTTGAGGACACAACCCTAACAGGCAGGATTGAGGATTATAGAGCCGCCCTCCAACTCCTAAGAAATAGCGGAAAAATCGATGCCCAGAGGATCGGCGTTATAGGCTCGAGTTTCGGCGGGATGGTTGCCATAGCAGCCCAAGAGGAGGGGGTGAGAGCCCTCGTCACGATCTCGACGCCCTACATGATCCCAAGCCTAGGTGAGACTAAACTCATATGTGGCGGGGAAATATATTATATACTCCCTTCAGGAAAAAGATTGAGAGAAAAATTCTATAGTGATCTGTGGAAATACAACCTGCTTGAGACTGTGAAGAAGGCACCCCCCATCCTAATCATACATGGGAACTCAGACCAAATAGTTCCGTTGGATCATGCGCTGAGGCTCTATGAGGCTGCACGCGAGCCAAAGAGAATCGAGATAATAGATGGCGCAGACCACGCCCTCACAAATCCTGAGCACCTAAATAGGGCAGTGGGCCTAGCAATAGAGTGGTTCAAAAAGCACCTATAATTTAATGGAACCACATACTACTGGAATATTGCCGTAGATATTAGAAAATGCAAAGTTCTCTCAGATAGGTGAAGGATAAGCTGGTAGTGGATTCTATGGCCAAGACAAATTTCACGAGCATTATACATGAGCACTACTCACGCAGCGACGTCCAGAAGGAGATAATTGATTTCTGTAGGGGAAGGTGGGCTGCAGTACACTGCCTAAGCCCCACAGGAAAACTAGTTCTAAGGAGATATATTTCTGGCAAGCCGATAAAAATGGCGGATGCCGAGGATCTAAAGGTGTTAAGTGGTCGTATGACGATGAGATCCATTTACGCCACCGCCAACATCTATAAGAGGATCGAGGATCAGCTAGATCCCTACAACCAAGAGAACATAATTTATTGCACACCCACATGGGACATCGACAGCAGCCTCCTAAGATGGAGGGACACCATCCAAATTGCTGGAAAAATTCTAGGATTTTTAAGAGGTTGGGGGATCAAGGAGTCCATATATGTCAAGTGGTCTGGAAACGGCTGCCACATACACATAAATGAGAGGAGCATCTCAGAAAACCTACTCGAAAAATACAGCCCACTAGACATAGCATACGCAATAGTCGAATATGTGAACACAAAGCTAACCCAAAACCTCATCGAACTCTGCATAAAGGGCGAAATAAAAGTGGAGAACAAGATGGACCCAGCAAGGATCTTCACATGCCCACTAAGCCTCCATAGAGAATTAAATATAGTATGCATCTGCATGAAGCCGGAGGATCTCAATAAATTCACCCCAAAGTGGATTGATCCCCAAGATTTTAGGCATGATCCAATGTGGCGCGAATTCAAGGAGGGGGAAGCTGACAAGCTTGCGGAGGCAGCCTATAAAGCGGTGGGTGGATACCCACTTAAACCTAGGATGCGGCGGCGGAAGACAAAACCACTAGATAAGCAGATAACAGAGTGGTTACAAAAAATTAGGAAGTTATTCTCTTTGGGAGATTCTCAGATCCTCTGAGCCCATAAAAGCCCCTAAGAACTCGTTGAAGCCCTTATTCCCAAGTAACGCAGCCACGAAGAAGCTAATCACAACGATCTCCGCGAGAGCCTTCGGTAATATATAATAAATGAAAATCACTTCTCCTCCACTTCCAATCAAGAGAGGCAGTAGCCATTTGAAGAAAGCATATGTAAATACTCCCTCTGGAACGTAGGCCAAAAGTGCAGCTGGAATTGCGAGGAGAGAGGACTTCTTGTTTTCTCTTAGATGTAAGCCCCTTGATAGGATTCCAGCTGTCAAGCCTGTTAAACTCTTTCCGATGGGTAAGCCGATGAGACCAAGCCAGCCGCACATACCCATCGGACCAAACATTATTCCGGGGAGAATACCTACTAGCAAGCCTGATATAAAGCCTATTAATGGTCCCCCATAGAGACCTGCTATATAAGCTGGTAGTAAAGAGAAGTCTATGGCAACCCCTGGAGCTATCTGCCCCACATAATACGTGATAGCGAAGAGCACGTTTCCAAGCGCACCCATCATCAATACAAATGCTACCATCTTTGTCCTCATATTTAATCACCCTTCCTCTAATTTTCTAATTAGATATTTAAGAGTAACTACTTAAAAATGAGTAATCAATTTATTACAAATTTATCTCAGCACTCAATTCCCATATTAAATGGTGAAAACATGCCATCATTCTTGAGAGATATTATTGAGGGCAGAAGGAGTATCAGATCCTATTTACCAAGGGGTATCCCGAAAGATGCCATCCTTAGAATAATTGATGCCGCGAGGTGGGCTCCATCCGCCCACAATGCCCAGCCATGGCGCTTCATAGTAATATTTGATCCAAGCGTTAAGAAAAAACTTGCCGAGGCAATGGCCTCAGATTGGCTGAGAGATCTTGAGAGGGATGGTCACCCCCAAGAGGAGACAAAAAGACTGACTGAGGACTCCATTAGGCGCTTTTCAGAGGCACCGATCCTGATAGTGGCAGCGATAACCATGAGGGAGATGCATAGGTATCCTGATAGGAGGAGGCAGAGATTTGAGCATTTAATGGCGACGCAGAGCCTAGCCGCCGCAATACAGAACATTCTTTTAGTCGCTCACGCCGAGGGGCTAGGCGCATGCTGGTTCTGCGCACCACTATTCTGTCAAGAAACCGTCAGGAAAACTTTAAAGATGCCCCGTGATATTGAGCCACAAGCCCTAATAACAGTCGGTTATCCAGCCGAGAACCCCGAGCCGCCATCCAGAAAACCACTTAAAGAAATAGCCTTTAAAGATTATTGGGGAGTCAGTCTATGATAACAGCTTTGGCTGGCGGTGTGGGCGCAGCAAAATTTCTCTCAGGGCTTGTTAGGGTGATCCCTGAGGAAAAGTTAACAGTGATCGTTAATACAGGAGATGACATAGAGCTCTATGGACTGCACATTTCACCAGACCTAGACATAATAACCTACACCCTAGCTGGCATAGTTGATGAGGAGAAGGGTTGGGGTATAAAAAACGATACTTTCCATTGCCTAGAGATGTTGCGGAGATATGGTTACGAGATATGGTTCAATTTAGGCGACAGAGACCTTGCAACACATATCCATAGAACCCTCCTCCTAAAAAAGGGGCTAAAACTTTCTCAAGCAACAAAGGAAATCTGTAAGAGCCTAGGTGTAAGGGCTAATATAATACCGATGACTGACGATAGATTTGAGACCTGGATCGAAACTGATGCTGGATTAATGCACTTCCAGGAATATCTTGTTAAAAGGGGTGCTAGGGATAAGGTTCTTGGGGTAAAGTATCTAGGCGCTGAGAGCGCTAAACCAGCTGAAGGTGTTATTGAAGCCATACTCGGCGGCAAACTAATAATTATCTGTCCAAGTAATCCAATCGTAAGTATAGGCACAATATTATCCATTAAGGGTTTAAGGGAGGCCCTGAGAATCAGCAGGGCTTCTAAAGTGGCGATAAGCCCAATAGTGGCGGGAGCGCCAATAAAGGGTCCTGCAGACAAACTTATGAGGGGGCTTGGGCTAGAAGTCTCAGCATACTCGGCAGCATATTTATATAGGGATTTTTTAAACACCTTTGTTTTAGACTATGCAGACAAGGGAGAAAAGGAAAAGATAGAGAGTCTTGGAATAAGAGTTATCTTAACTGACACTATAATGAGAACCTTAGAAGATAAAGTAAGACTCGCTAAATTAATCGTTAAAGAGTGTCTTTAATAAGTCAACATTTTTCACATTACCATGTTTATCTTAATACCCTTCGACATAACGTTTAGAAAAGTTTATTAACCAATTATATTTAACCAAAAAAATTGAAGGAAACGTATGATGCTATTGAAAGCTTTCCCCCTCTCGGGTTGTGTCTGTATTGTTTGGGGTAAGAAAGTGCTCTTCTAAATGTGGTAAATTTAAGTGCGGAAAGGGCTTTCTAGTATTCCGTGGGAAAAATCCATGGTGCCGATTAACTGAGGAACCATGCAACCCTATAAACTGCAATTACGCAATGTGTATAACCAGACGCCTACTTCCACAAGGCATTTGCGGCGAGACCCTAAAGAGGATAACTATTGAGAAAGGCCCCGAGAATGAGGAAGTTCCAGCAATAAAAGTTAGAGGGAAAGTTCTTAGAAAAATTGGAGAAAAAGAGATATTCTAGGTCTTGCCAGCACCTCTATAGCGAGTGCGCCTACGGCTAAAGTTCCTTTGGGATCGTTAGGTCAGATATATCAGCGCTATAATCATATATGCGATTAATTAGAGATAAAACTACAATTAGATCCTGCACTCTCTCAAAAAATAACGTGACTGTTAGTGACTCAACCCTACTAATTAATTCTCTAATATTAGGTTCCTTTTCTTTTACGGAAACTGCCATATGGACATTACGGGAGAGGAAAGATATAACCGCATCGTCATATGTTTCAAGGATGACTTTATGAAGGTCGCTTAAAACTCTAAATAATTCATTAGATAATTTTAAGTTTGCAAACTTGTCAACATACTTAGCTATTTGTGACGACTGATCGGCCACTAGCTCGACGAAGCTAGCCACTAACCTATAGTCCAAACAGTCTATTGGGCGAATATTGAACTTCTCACCGAGACTCGGATTCTGTATAATTGTCCTTAAAATCCTGATTAGTAAGAAATAGAGTCTATCAACCTCATTATCTCTAGCGATAACATTCTTAGCTAGATAAACATCTTTCTCAAGTAGCGCTGTAACAGAGTCCTTGCACATGCTCAACGCAATTAAGTGCTCCCGACGTAAAATCTTCTCCGGAGAGAGTGCTAAGGGTTCCAAGAGACATTGCACAACAACTTTGTTTTGATCTTCCTCAATTATCTCTAAGCCTATGAGCTGACTCAGTATCTGTTTAATTGCTTCTCTTTGCTCAGGCGTGATCCTCTCCTTTGTCTCAATCTTAATGATATCGTATCCAAGGAGATAACTACCAACAACGTCACGACTAAGATTTGGCCCAATTTTAACCACCGTTGCTCGAGGCGTAGGTTCAGATGCATACCTTGGATCAATTATTATTTTATCATCGGGGGTTACCAAGCTTGCGACAACCGAGCCTCGATGTATGCGATTGCGAATAGCCCAATCTTTAGGCAAAGTGATAAAGAAAGTTCCACTCTTTGTCATTTGCACTTTTCGAACTTCTAACATTTTACATCGCTTCTAAACAGATAAAACTTAACAAATAATGTTATGGAGATAGTATAATATAAATTTAAATACCACCTGTAACAGTCATGAAATCTCAATATTTTAGCATAATATAAACTAATATTTGTTTAGGAAGACTCAATTCAGAATGTTGAGGGATAATGCCAGAGAGTGAGGAAAACCTTAAAAGGGCAATATCTTTAATCGTCGAGGCTGGTTATCAAGTTGATAAGGAGGCATTTGAGTTTTTAAAGGCTATATCAAATCAAGAGAACCTAGATTTTCTTCTTAAACATATGCTTAAGGAAATGGAGAAATCCCCAAATAAACCGCTGTTTATAACCCGAAAGATCATAGAGGAAAAGATTAAGAAAAATGGTCTATTAGAGGTTTCCGGAACCACTAATGGGATCACTAGCAAATTATTTTTTAGTCCCCGGGCAAAAGAAGTTGAGCCCGAGATAAAGATTATAAGTGACCCGACTAATAGGATCGGTGCAACGGGATCCCTCAATGACTGTGTAGAATATTTTAGGAGCCGGTTTAAAAAGATAAGCAAGATATTGAAGAGTCGAATAGACATAAAGGATGCTGGCACCATAGCAGATGCCTTGAAAGCCCCTGAAAACTCCAATGTAAAGATTATCTGCATAATTATGGATAAACGTGAGACAAAACGTGGAATCTTCTTCAAAGTTGAAGATTTAGAGGATCAAGCAATAGTTTTTGTTCCAGCCGATAGCTGTGAGGTGTATACGAAAGCTCAAAAAATTCT
The DNA here is from genome assembly GCA_038820405.1 of Bathyarchaeia archaeon. Lineage (GTDB taxonomy): Archaea > Thermoproteota > Bathyarchaeia > Bathyarchaeales > DTEX01 > DTEX01. Next base: position 48,692 of record JAWAXL010000001.1, on the reverse strand, counting down.
TTTGGATCAAGTTCTCTGTATAATTGCTGTAAAGGGGAAAGATAATTTCCTCATAGTAAAGGATATAATATTGCCAGAAGTGCCGATGAGAAAACCAAAGAGAGCCCTTATACCAATTCACGCGGCGCTACTATCTGATCTACATGTTGGAAGCAAGATGTTCATGAAAGAGGTATTTAAGAAATTTTTATCGTGGTTGAGGGGGGAGATTGGTAATAACCGCCTTAGGGAGATAGCTGGATGGGTCAAGTATTTAGTTATGGCTGGAGATATCGTTGATGGTGTCGGAATATATCCACAGCAACACGAGGAGCTTGAAATAAAAGATATTTACAAACAATATGATGTTGCAGCAGATCTGTTCAGGGAGGTGCCCGAGTATATTGAGATAATAATTATACCCGGGAATCATGATGCAACTAGGAGAGCCCTGCCTCAGCCAGCTATTCCTAAGGATTATGCCGAGCCCCTCTATAAGATGGGGAACGTTCATATGCTAGGTGATCCATCAGTTATAAGCCTACATAATGTAACTTTTCTTCTAACACATGGAAGAAGTCTAGATGATGTTATAGCATCCATCCCGAACATTAGCTTCCAATCGCCAGATGAAGCTATGAAGATTCTCTTACAGTGTAGGCATTTAGCACCAACCTATGGTATGAGAACCATGATAGCCCCTGAAAAGATTGATCATTTAGTCATAGAGCATGTTCCAGACATATTTCATGCAGGGCACGTACACTTAATGAAATATAGCATTTACAGAGGTGTGCTCGTAGTCAATTCGGGAGCATTTCAGGAACAAACAGAATATCAAAAGGAGATGGGACATATACCAAACCCGGGCATAATACCAATAATTAACTTAAATACTCTAGAGGTTACCCCAATAAACTTTACTTCCCTTTAGTAAAAGTAGACGCTAGTTAGAGGTCAGGAATCTAGGCTTATAATTCATCATGCTCTTCAATATTTCATCTTCAGAAAAAACTTCCGTGATGATTTTTCGCGGGATACTTAGACTTATCTTCTTTGTTCGGCCATACCTCCCAAGACTCACGATGCGTGAGTTTAAAAGCCCCATAACATCCAATTCATTTATTAGCTCACTTACCCTCCTCTGAGTTAATGCTCCTATACCAAGCTGATCACAAATCTCTGAGTAGAGATTATAAATTTCTCCAGTCATTGATCGGTCTGGATCAAATTTGCTGAGCAGATAGGTGCTCAGAAGAACTATTTTTGAGTGTGTTGGCAAACTCCTTATACTCTCATAGACCCTGTCATGCTCTATCCTCTTCTGAGCCTCACGAATATGTTCCTCTAAAATTTCTTTATCACCTCTTCGCTCTGCTATCTCGCCAGCAACTCTCAGGAGATCAAGAGCCCTTCTAGCATCACCATGCTCGGCAGCAGCCAGTGCTGCACATAACTTTAAGGCGCCCTCGTCTAATACATTATCATGAAAGGCCATCCTAGCCCTTTCCATTAAAATATCCTGAATCTCCTCAGCGGTATACGGTTTAAAGACCATCTCTTCCTCGCTTAGTGTACTCAGAACTCTTGGATCAAGAAACTCCTTAAATTTTAGGTCATTCGATATACCTATAATTGAAACCTTACTTCTGCTCAAATTCTCATTTATTCTTGTGAGCTCATATAACAATGTATCGCCGCGCATCTTAACCAGCGCATCAATTTCATCCAATGCGGAAAGAAGAATTATTCCTTGACTTTCAAGGCTTTTTCTGAACCTCTCAAAAAGCTCCCCAACAGCTAACCCAGTAAAGGGAACCTTCTCATTAATGCTTGAACAGAGAGATGCTAAGATTCTATATTCTGTTCCAGCCAAACGGCAGTTTACAAAGCATACTCTAACTGGAGATCTAATCTCCTTTGCCTTCTGGGCAATCTTATTTAAAACGAATTTAGTAACAGCAGTCTTTCCAGTACCAGTTTTGCCATAAATAAAAACGTTAGAGCATGGCGAGCCCCTAAGTGTGTGAGCGGTAATCTCACCCAAACGAAGAATCTCTTCCTCTCTATGCGGAAGATAATCCGGAACATAATCATGTCTTAAAACTTCTCTATTCCTAAATATTCTGGAGCCCTTAAGAAAATGAGCAAATACATTATCTAGAATGTCAGTCTTCTTCATACTCTTTCGCTAACCCCTCTTCAGCGGTCAGCAAAAATAAGGAGTGTTTTGCTAAAAATTAAGGGCTCCCGTATAAAAAAATAGATTAAAGAGTAAAAAGTCCTAAAGAAAGAGAGACCCACCCCTATATTTCCATTGGAAAACAGTTTTAAAGATTATGATATATTTCATTATATGTTGGAAAAACAGTCTCCCATTTATTGGAAGAAAAAATAATATTTAACATCATTTATACAAAAATTTGTATAACAAATTCAAAAATTTTAATTTATAAGTAAAGTTAACATAAGCCAAAAAATGTATTTTTACCTCCAAGCATATTGAGGGGAACTGCAGAGTTATTTTCCAATGGAAATGGTGGGGTCTCTCTGATGATATTCTTAAGAGCGCAAAGATATCCTGAAGAATCGTGTTAATTGTTATGTGAACATCTGTTAACCCGGAGATGTAAACAACTGTTTTCTTCCATATTTTTTAATTAAGACATTTTTTTATACTTAATTTTTTGTTAAGAACTCACCCCTCCGTTTCCACTGGAAAAGAAAAAGGAATTCTTTATTTTCTTCATTTGGATCAACGCTTTTGATGTTAACTTTGTTAACTAAGATCTTTGAAATTTTTTGTTATATTCTGAAAATAACTTTATTTTTTCTTTTTTTATGAATAGCATTTAACCGAATAATTTATAACTTGTGAAGTGTAATTCTTAATTGCTGGAGATTGCGGTGAAGGTTTAGTTGCCTGTTAGAAAGGTGAAAGTAGAGGTTTACGATGAGTCTGGAAACAAGTACGTTATAGGTTTTGAGGGTAGGGTTACTAGGGAGAAGGTTCAGAAAATATTCGATATTGTTGAATTACTCGGTGGGATGCCTGTTGTAGAGCCAACAAGCGAATACTCTTGGGATCTTTCAAAGATGGATAAAATTCTCCTTATTGTCAAGAGAAGCTTTTCTGTAACATGGTTCTCAGCAAAGGATGTTCAAGAAGTATATGAGAGGGAAACTAATGAACCAATCAGCTTAAGTGCTATCTCAACATACCTTTCTAGGCTTGCTAAGAGAGGCATGCTACTTAAAACTAAAAATGGAGGTAAGGTTTTCTTCAGGTTAGCATCACAGGAATTAAAAGAGATTATAAAGTCTCTGTAAAAGAGTTATTCCTTTTTCTTGATAATTTCATCCATTTCCCTAGCTAAACGGTATACGTAGGGTATCCTATTAGAGACCCTTTCCACGTATCCCCTTTCATATAAGCTCTTCAATAGCCGCGCTGTATGCTCTCTTGTGAGACCAATTCTATCCTTTATTTCAGGAACAGTTTTCTCTCCTTCACTTGCTAGGATCTCTAAAACCCTTAACTCAGTAGCCGTTAAGGGGGCAAGAGGTTTATTCTCCTTTAATTTAGGTAAGAGGTATTCTTCCGATCTATCATCATAGAATCTTAATTTTCTTTCATTTCCAATTACTTTCAAATTCCCAACTTTATTCTCAATCTCATTATATTTAGCCAATAGTTTATCGATCTCGGCGGAGACCCTTTCCTTAAATCCGATTAATTCATCCAATTTACTTTTAAGATAGTCAAATAAGGATCTCATTTCATCTCTTGCTCCCTCCGCACTAATTCTTCCTGAAATTTCCTGAATTTGCCCCTCTATCTTTTGGAGATCCTTATTAAAGCTGAAGATTATATCCTCAAATGCCCTTTTAAGTCTCGTATATTCAAGATTGATACTTTTAAGTCGCTTAAAATAGATGAGAAAAAAGGCTGAGGTTATGGAGAAAAGAATCGCATAAATAAACATCAATATAATATCCATGATATCACCTTGTCACATCACACATCACATTCAAATCATACTTGTGATCACAGCAATATTTCAGTTAATTAAGGCTTAAATGCCTTACGTTTTGGATTATTGTTCCCTCATCAATGGATCTATCGTTTAAACGTGATGTCACGTGATGTAACAGTGATGTCACATTTTTCCCGAGAGCACACTTGGCCTTGATAGGCACAACAATCTTTTTTCTATCTCATTTTGAAGCGATTGTAGCACCTTTATTTGATCTTCCTCTATTCTTTTAATCTCCCAAATTTCCCTATACTTTTCAGCATAGGCCTTGATTTTATTAGCTATTGTGATATAGGGTTCTAGGCGAGGGTCATCTAGTATTCCTAGGTAACCTAGCAATATTATTGTGTAAATGGATCTAATTATATTTCTTCTTGCCTGAGCTAGTGTTCTATTAAATGATCCGCGGCTCACTCCAGATTTTATTGACCTCAGTTTTGCTTTCTCCTCATAAACTAATTTTTTATTGGTTATTTTTTCTGCTAAAATGTCTATTAAGAATGTTTCTGCTTGTATTTTAGTTAAATTGCTGTTTTTTAGTAGCGTTTTGAAAATTGGGTCTTTATTGAGACTTGTTAACCATACTTGTATTTCTTCTTTTAGTGAGGGCTCTGTCAAGATATTCTCCCCTCTTTTGGATACACCTTTGTATACGAAAAGAAAGATATTTAGTTTTTCATAGCATCCCCAAATTTTTAAGAACTAAAAGTAGCTATCTATGTAATTGTCTAGTGGTGTGATGCTGGAATGGGGAGGAAGCGTAGAAAGGTAGTAAAAGTACTAAAGAAGAGAATACCCAAGGTCTTCTTATGTCCTAAATGTAATCAACAGTCTATTAGGATTGAGATCACTGAGGAGGATAATGAAAGGAAGGCGACAGTTCGTTGCGGTAACCTGAATTGTGGCTACGTCAAGGAAATGGTGGTAAAACCTTATTTCAAAGAAGTGGACGTGTACTGCCAACTTATAGATGAATTTTATGGGACTTAATCGTTAGGAGGATGGAATAATGGTTGGTAAAGTAGAGAGGTACTTGATGGATAGGATTAATAATGAGGGAGCAATCCACATAACACTTATCGATCCAGAGAAGGTCACTCCGGAAACTGCAGCCTTAATATCTTGTGAGAGCGAGTCTCTAGGTTCATCAGCAATAATGATTGGCGGAACAACAATAATATCCCAGGAGATGTTTAACAAGATTGTTAAGTATGTTAAAGAGAATGTGAGCGTTCCAGTCATATTATTTCCAAATAACATAACCGCTATCAGTGAGCACGCTGATGCAATATGGTTCATGTCACTTCTCAATTCAGCTGATCCATACTTTATATCAGGAGCTCAAGTTCTCGCCGCACCTGTAATCAAGAAACTGGGTTTAGAGACAATTCCTCTTGGATATATAATTATTGGAGAGGGCGGCTCAACAGGAGTTATCGGTAAAGCTTGTCCAATTCCATATAATAAGCCTGGGTTAGCCGTTGCTCATGCACTTGCCGCTGAATTCTTTGGTATGAGATTTGTTTATCTTGAGGCTGGATCAGGGGCTAGCCACCCAGTACCTGCACATATGATTAGGATGGTTAAGGATGCAATATCCATAAAGCTAATTGTTGGTGGAGGCATAAGAAATGGTCTTCAGGCCAAAGAGGCTGTGAAATCTGGCGCTGATATAGTGGTAACCGGGACAATAATTGAGGATGAGGAGATGGAGAATATTAGAAACAAACTTAATGAGGTAATCATGGGTATAAAAGAGGGGGTGAAGACTAAATTTAAAGGAGTGGACAGCCCTTGACCTCCTTTGAGCGATATTTTGAGGCATTGAAGAAGGTTCTAGGTAAAGAAGATATATATGATATTTGGCCGGACTTTGAGCCTGAGTATGATGAGCGTGAGTACGCTTGGACTACACTTAGGGGGCTTGGCGAGTCTTTACTCCTAAACTGTGGTCAATGTGATGGTCCCTCAGATATGAGACATAATGTATGTAAAGTATGTGTCGAGAAAAGAAAAGAGATCGCTAAGAGGACTTATGAGAGGATTATGGGTCATCCCATAGAAAAATGGAATACAATTATTCTCTGTAGGATTCATGCCGAGTAAAGCAGAGGATTATCTAATGGAAGTTCCAAATAATGTAGCCCGAGAATACCAAAAGTATTTTATGGAGATGTTTCGATCGTTAGAAGAACTCTATGATGTTGCTAGAAAAGCTAGGGCTAAAGGGATTGATCCGAAACCATATCCAGAAATAGATATAATAAGTGACCTAGCCAGCCTAGTCGAGAGCCTTATTGGATTGCCTGGCTTGGCGAGGAGAATAAAAAAGTTAACCAAAGCCGAATTATTGAAGGAGAGGGCTGCCTTTAAGATAGCTGAAGAGATCGTTCTTGGAAAGTTCGGCAACTTGGACATAGAGATGGCTGCAGATTTAGCAATTAGGGCGGCCCTCGCAATATTAACTGAGGGCGTAACCGTAGCTGTTTATACGGAGGGCATTGCTAAGATTAAGATAAAAACGAACGCTGATAGATCAAAATATCTGGCTGTATATTTTGCCGGACCAATACGATCAGCCGGGGGGACAGAGGCAGCTCTCACGCCAGTAATCGCGGATTTTGTCCGTAAGTTGTTACGCCTAGATAGGTATAAGCCGACTGAAGAGGAGATAGAGCGTTTTATTGAGGAGCTTCGCCTCTATGAACGTGAGGTTGGAAACTTTCAATATAGTGTCTCTGATGAGCAGATTAGATTCGCTTTAAGGAACACTCCAGTTGAGATTACTGGAATTCCATCAGATCCGATTGAAGTCACGTTATATAGGAATCTGCCACGCATAGAGACGAACCGCGTTAGAGGGGGAGCGCTTAGAGTTGTAAATGATGGGATTATTGGGAGAGCCGCTAAAGTTCTAGCAGTAGTTAGGGATCTTGGGATTGAAGGCTGGGATTGGCTTAAGGAGATTAAGGCTGGTGCGGCAAATGCTTCCTCAGTTGGATTTATAGAGGAGGTTCCCGCCGGAAGACCTATACTATGCTTCCCCTCGGCTAGGGGTGGATTTAGACTTCGCTATGGTAGGTCGAGAAATACTGGTCTCTCAGCGCTTGGGGTTCACCCGCTTACAATGGTAGTCCTCCAGAACTTTCTTGCTGGTGGAACGCAGCTTAAGATCGAAGCTCCTGGGAAAGCGGGTATTGTTATGCCAGTGGATTACATTGAACCACCGATCGTTAAGCTGAGGGACGGATCAGTAGTTAAAGTTTCTTATGAAAATATTGAGGTTGTGAAGAGAAATATTGAAAAGATCCTCTTTCTTGGAGATATTTTAATAAGTTTTGGGGACTTCCTTTACAATAATAGGGAGCTTCTGCCAGCCAGCTACACTGAGGAGTTTTGGTCCGAGGAGCTTAGAGAAGCTATTAAGAAAGAGTTCAATGGGAACATTGAGGAGGCTGCCTCGAAGATTGGTCTTTCCCCTTCTTTCCTAAGGGCTCTCATGGAAGACCCATTTAATAATAAGCCGGGCGTTCGGGAGGCTATAATATTGAGTAAGGCGCTCAATATTCCACTACACCCCTTATACACTTTCTTCTGGTCTAATATTGACGTTAAACAGCTTAAAATGATCAGAGAGTGGTTGCTCTCATCTGACATAATTTATGAGGAGGATATTATAATCAAGGTATCTGGAGCGCTTAATCTCAACGTGAAGGGAGCCCTTGAGGAGATATGCATTCCCCATAAAATTAATGATAATAAAATAGTTATTGAGGGGATCGATGCTCACGCATTTGCCTTCTCTCTTGGGGTATATAATTCGAACCATATAATTTCTGAAGATTTGTCAGTCCTGGATAATCTAATGGCGTTGAGTGGAATCGTCATTAAGGATAAGGCGCCAACATTTATAGGCGCTAGGGTTGGCCGGCCTGAAAAGGCTAAGGAGCGTGAAATGAAGCCACCAGTCCACGTTCTATTTCCAGTTGGTTTAAGCGGTGGAGCCAGAAGAGACCTAATGAAGGCTTATGAAAAGGGAACCATTAGGGTTGATCTAGTCAGCAGAATTTGCTCAAAATGCCGAAAACTAACGTTCAGAAGACTCTGTACGGAATGCGGCTTGGAAACAAATCTCAGACTCATTTGTCCAAAATGTGGCAGAGAGCTCTCACTAAATGTTTGCCCTGTATGCAATGTTGAGACAAGGAGCTTCTGCCCACAGGTAATATCCATTAAGGATTTAATTGAGGAAGCCTGCCAAAAAGTTGGTTTTAGACCTGAGGAGGTTAAGGGAGTTAAGGGTCTAACTAATAAACTCCGTATTCCAGAGCCAATTGAGAAAGGTATTCTAAGAGCCAAGTATAACCTCTATGTTTATAAAGATGGCACAATAAGGTTCGATACGACTAATGCACCTCTAACACATTTTAAGCCCTCCGAAATAGGCATTTCGGTTAAGAAACTTCGGGAGCTAGGGTACACTCATGACTATTTAGGTAATCCATTAAATGATCCAGAGCAGATCTGTGAGCTTAAGGTTCAGGACGTCATAATACCATGGAAGTGCGCTGAGTATCTTGTGGCCGTTGCCAACTTCATAGATGAACTGCTTCAGAAAGTATATGAGCTCCCACCATATTATAGAGTTAGTAGACCCCAAGATTTGATTGGCAAGATAATTATAGGGATAGCCCCGCACACATGCGCTGGGGTTTTAGGCAGGATAATAGGCTTCACCAGGTTAAATGTATGTTTTGCACATCCTTTCTGGCATTCAGCCAAACGTAGGGACTGTGATGGAGATGAGGATAGCATTGTGCTGGCTTTAGATACCCTCTTAAACTTTTCTAAGGAGTATATTCCAGACCAGATAGGCGGGATAATGGACACACCACTCTTCATCATCCGCGCTGTTGTTCCAGAGGAGGTTCAGAGACAGGCACATGAATTTGATGTTGCAGGTAGATATCCCCTTGAGTTCTATAGGAAAACTTTTGAAAGAGTTCAGGCTAGGGACATATCGAACCTTATTGATACTGTAAAGCATAGACTTAATTCCGAGCTACGCCTTAAAGGCCTAATGTTTACAGTCCCAACATCAAGCATTGAAAATTGTAACCGAGAAAGCGTATATAAGACTTTAAAGCGCATGACTGATAAACTAAATGCACAGCTGGGCTTGGCAGAGAAGATTAAGGCCGTTGATGCACGCATTGTAGCTGAGATTGTTTTGAACACACACTTCCTTCGAGATATATCCGGAAATCTAAGGGCATTTGCAACACAAAGCTTTAGGTGTAAGAGGTGCAATAGGCGATTTAGGCGCGTGCCGCTTAAAGGTGTTTGCACTGAATGTGGTGGCGAACTGACTCTAACTGTTCATAGGGGAACTATTGAGAAATATTTGGAGGATGCTTGGCGCCTAGTTAGAAAATATGGTATTTTTGAGTATTATGCCCAACGTCTATCTCTAATTAAGGAGGAGATAAATTCACTGTTTGAAAGTGGGAAGGGTGCTAGACAGTATAATCTCTCAGACTTTCTCAAGTAAGTCGAATGCTATAATTGCTCTATTTCTCCACTTAAGGCTCTTACAAATATAGGGGCTACAGAAACCTTTGCATATTTATTTATAATACTATCTGTCCCAGCTATTTCTTCAACTCCACTCTCCATAATAATTTTCTCAGCATCCCCCATGAGTAGGAGATGTGATGCCCCAAGAAATATTCTTCTTGCACCCTGCTCCTTAAGTATCTTTGCGGCGTTTGCCGCAGTCTTACCTGTGCTCACTATATCATCTATTATAATAATGTCTCTGCCACGGGCATTTAATTCCTTTGAGAAAGTTACTATTTCCCCCGTATAGCGGTCTCTTTTCTTCTTTAGGGCATCCCAATCGGCATTAAGTATCCTAGCGGCATATTGAGCCCTCCTCTTAGCCATATCCTCATCATCAGGGGCTATAATAACTGGATCCCTCAGTCCCTTTCCGGTAAAATATCTTACCAGCTCGCCGGAGGCAGTTAAATTATACACTGGAATCTTATACATTTTTAGAACCCTTTCATTATGTACGTCAATAGTATATAGGGCGTCAGCACCTAAATTCTCAATTGTCTCAGCTATTACAGCTGAGCTTAAGCACTCGCCCTCAAGGTACCGTCTATCCTGACGGCTGTATGCGAGATATGGGATGAAGACCCTGATTGTCTCCGCACCGAGATCCCTCATGGTATGCAGTATTAGAAATAACTCCATGGAATGTATATCCTGCGGGGACTCCAGACTCTGTACAACTATGATGTGCTCTCCAGCAATGTTCTCCTCAAACTTAAAGTAGAATTCTCCGTCAGGGAAACGTTTCATTCTAACGTCGACTAGCGGGGCATTTAGGAGCTCACTTATCCTTCTGGCTAAATCTAGGGAAGATGGTCCACCAACAACCCTCAAATAACATTCCCCCTAGATCCACTATTACAGCACATCAAGAATTAAATGAGACTCCGCTTTAATCCTTTCTATTTATTCTTCTATGATAATATGTTTAACGAGGCGCTCATATGGTCATCTATAGTATAGGTTATTGGGGTAGAACAATCACCGAATTCATCAATCTTCTAAAGAAGAACAATATTACTGTAGTAGTTGACGTGAGGCGTTTTCCAAAAAGCAGCAATGTAGAATTTAGCAGAGAAAACTTAGAGAAAACCTTGAAGGAAAATGGAATAAAGTATATTTTTCTTGGTGAGAGTCTAGGCGGCTTTATTAGGGAAGGCTATGAGAAATATATGGAGACCCAGAAGTTTAAAGATGGCCTTAATACACTAATTGAGATCGCCAAAAGAGGGGTGGTTGCATTCATGTGCAGGGAGAGAAATATCAGACATTGTCATAGGCGCTTCATAGCCAAGCTCCTAGAAAGCTTAGGTATGGAAGTGAAAAATATTTGAGATCAAGTACCATGGAATTTAAGCATAACATTTAACGTCAATGTTAAGAAAAATTAATAAATGTGGAATTATCGAAAATATATAAATAGGGTGGTTAGTATGGTTATACGTGTTGCGATAAATGGTTTTGGCAGAATTGGCAGGTTGTTCTTCAGGGCCATTGTTGAAATGGGCGCAATGAAAGACATTGATGTTGTTGCCGTAAATGATGTAACTGATGCGAAGACTCTTGCACACCTACTAAAGTATGATTCGGTACACGGCAAGTTTCCGGGAACAGTTGAGGTTAAGAGCGACAGCCTTGTGATTAATGGCAAGGAAATAAAGGTTCTTTCGCAGAGAGATCCTGCTCAGCTCCCCTGGAATGACATGGAAGTATATTTAGCTGTCGAGTCCACTGGTTTATTCACTGATAGAGCCAATGCCTCAAAGCACCTTCAGGCTGGAGCAAAGAAAGTTCTCATCACGGCGCCAGCAACTGAACCCGATATAACAATAGTCTATGGAGTTAACCATGACCAATATGATCATAATAAACATGTAATATTGTCGAATGCTTCATGTACAACAAACTGTGTTATACCAATGGTTAAGGTGCTACATGAGAATTTTGGCATTAAGTCGGCTTTGATGACGACGGCTCACGCTTACACGAACGACCAGAGGGTCCTAGACTTGGTGCATAGGGATCTGAGAAGGGCTAGGGCTGCAGCTCTAAATATTATACCGACAACAACTGGCGCTGCTAGGGCGTCGACGATGGTTTGGCCCGAGCTTAAAGGTAGAATCGATGGAATAGCCCTTAGGGTTCCAGTTCCAAACGTTTCGATATGTGATTTAACTGCTGCCTTAGAGAAGAATGTTACGAAGGAGCAGGTGAATGAAGCCTTCAAGAAGGCTGCTGAAGGCCCACTTAAAGGTATATTAGAGTATACCGAAGATCCGATCGTCTCGGTGGATGTGAATCATACACCATACTCCTGTATAGTTGATGGGCAGTGCACAATGGTTGCTGGTGGAAACCTCGTCAAGGTCTTTGGATGGTACGATAATGAGTGGGGCTTCTCCTGTAGACTAGTTGATGTAGTGAGACTAATCGGCAAGAAAGCTGGTCTCCTCTAATCAACGAACAAAACATAAATATCCTTTTAATTTTTCCTTAACATAAAATCTAGGATTGGAGGGGGAGATATGCCAAAATTTTTAACTTTAGATGATTTTGATGTTAAGGATAAGGTTGTTCTTGTTAGGGTTGATTTCAATTCACCAGTTGATCCGCAGACAAAGAAGATAATTGATGATACAAGGATTAGGGCTCATGGTGAGACCACCATAAAGGAGCTATCGGAGAGGGGCGCTAAGGTCGTTATATTAGCCCATCAGGGAAGGCCGGGTGATCCAGACTTCATACCACTCCAACAGCATGCTGAGATACTGAGTAAGATTCTGGGTAAACCAGTCAAATATGTGAATGATGTCTTCGAAGAGAAAGCCCAGAGGGCTATAAGGGATCTCAAGAGTGGTGAGATACTCGTTCTAGACAACGTTAGAAACTTCCCAAAAGAGGCTAAGGATGCGCCTCCTGAGGAGCACGCTAAGTCCGAGATGGTCAAGAACCTTGCGCCACTAGCAAACCTCTTCGTTAACGATGCTTTTGCCGCAGCCCATAGGGGCCACGCCTCAATAGTTGGCTTTACTGTTGTCCTTCCAAGCGCCGCTGGGAGGATTATGGAGAGAGAGCTGAAGGCTCTTGCCAAAGTTATGGAGAACCCGGAGAAGCCATGTCTCTATATACTTGGCGGGGCTAAGGCTGACGATTCGCTCAGAATATCAAAGTATGTACTGGATAATAATATTGCCGATTATGTTCTAACAGCTGGAATAACTGGCCACTTATTCCTCGTAGCTAAGGGTTATGACCTTGGGAAGCCAAATATGGAGATGCTTGAGAAGAATAAGTTGCTAGATCTCATTCCAGGAATAAAGGAATTAATAAATAAATATCCCGGCAGAATCGAGACTCCCATAGATTTAGCTATTGAGATTGAGGGTAAAAGAAGAGAAATAACCTTAAAGGATCTTCCGACAAATTATCCAATATATGACATTGGAACTAAGACTATTGAAAGGTATAAGGACCTAATAATGAAGGCTAAGTCGATTGTCTTCAGCGGCCCACCAGGAGTGTTTGAGAAGGAAGAGTTTAGGAAAGGAACTAAGGAGCTCTTCGAGGCTATGGCCTCCTCAAGAGCTTTCACCCTAATCGGTGGTGGACATAGCATAGCTGCAGTTCAGAGTTTAGGGCTAGCTGATAAAATGAGTTATATAAGTACGGCTGGTGGAGCGTTAATAGAATTCCTAATGGGCAGGAAACTGCCAGGCGTAGTAGCTCTGGAAGAGGCTGCAAAGAGGTTTGCAAAATCCTAAATTCCCTTGTTATATTTTTTTCTCCTACCATCTAGTTTCCCATTTTTCATTTCTCTTTTAACCTTTTTAAGTGTTTTGTGTGTAGTATTAAAAAAAAGTAGGGTGAGAGATTAGTTTTTATTGTGCCTTAATAATAATTTATTTTGTGGGGAGCATAATCTAGGGGTGAGGAAATTGCCATGTCATTTCATTCGTATAGGTCCCTTTGGCTTTGGCATAGGTGATCTTGAGTGGCTGCTCCCCCACTGAATCGATATAGAAAGAACTGCTGATGAAATTATTTTGACGCTGAGAATCCCACGATATCTAAAGAAGGAAGATGTTAAGGTTGAGTATAGGGAAGGACACCTTAGAATAAGACTTCCAAGGAAGGGCGGTGAATGGGAGCCAATTCCAATAGAGTAGGACTAGCAAAACCTTTACATTTAAGTTACTGAGAATTGTAGATCTCAACTCAAAACTTTTAATCCAGTTTTGGTGCACTTGCTCCTGAAATAATTAGTGGAAGGTAAAGATAGTTTAAGTAAAAATAGAGAAAATTATTTTTGCTCTTCTTTCTGGCCCTCTGCCTTCTTAATCTCACCCTCTATTTCCTTTTCTATCTCTTCTATGGGCTTTGGAGGTGGCGTTGTTGCAAATGTATACCCTATCCAGCCAAGTATGGCGAATATTCCAGCGATAGCGACGGCGCCAGTGAGCTTAAGGAGGAATAAATCCACCCCAGCCAATGGAGGGAAGAAGACTAGCCAGATATAAACTATTATAATTATAACTGAGACGATCAAGATTATAGAACCAATAACCTGGTCTTTATGCATCCTCAACATCTCCTCGCTTTATTAAGACTTCAGATAGAATTAATAGATATACAACAATATTTAAATTTTCTAAAGAAGATTAACCTCACAACCTATTGTAAACAATATCTGATTGAAGCCTAATAATATTAGTTATTAGAGAAGGAAAGGAATATATAGCAAATTTAATGATTAGGTATCCCAGAGGATATTTAGTGTTGGGCCGGTAGTTCAGCCTGGTATGAACGCCTGATTTGCAATCAGGAGGTCGCGGGTTCAAATCCCGCCCGGTCCACCAAAATTTTAACCGGTATCTTTTTCCTTCCAAGAGCTTTTTTTTCTTTATTTTATGTAAACGGGAATGTTTATGATTTATTAACGGTTATAATTGTAGTTGCGTTTACGAGTATTGTGATCAGTACTAGGATTAGAGAAGTAATCAAGAAGCTGTTTAGAATAATGTAGCTTGGATGTAGGCGGGCTAATCAGAAAATATTAAAGGGAGTTAGCATGGAAGGTGATGATTAAAATTGGATATTCTTTTAAAGGATGCGAAGCTGAGTAAAGCAGGCTCCTCCGAGAAATCTATGAGAGAAGAGGGTTATTGACTCCTCAACTTTGATCAAATATTTTATTCGTGAGGATGAATGGGGGAAGAAAGATTATCCCAGAAGGCGTGATAACACTAGATCTGGCATAAAAATTCTTAGATCTAGTAGAAGAGAAACCTTTATCAGTCATAAATCCGTGGTGAAGTATCTGGTCAACGCATTTGAGATCTCTAGGAAGCACGGAATAACGCAGCTTACAAACGAATCCTCTGGATCTTAAACCCTTTCTAGACAATTCTCCTCTATCTTCATAAGCAACTCAATAAGCCAACGCTTTTCTCACAATTATTCACCAAATTCCCAACTCTTTAGATGCTAAGAGAAATTTTTTGGCTATTTATTTTTCAGAGACGATTTTCAGCTGTTATATGAAGCGGGGAGAGGATAGGTTCCGTTAATATGATAAAATGTTTAAAATATTGCATAAAAATTGAGTAAGGGTTAGAGATTTCGCTTTTGATTTCTAAAAGAAAGATGTGAGAGACATCTACACCATGATTATTTTTCAGGATTTCACAAATCTATTTATCTCCACAATTAACAAGAGAGATGAATTCTTGAATCTTATTCTATTTCCACTAGAGTTATATCTTTAGCGCCCTCCTCAAGCATCTCTTTTATAGCCTTTTCTATATCCCCTGAATTTGCATCTATCCCCCTTACGGCATCCTTCAAGAGGAATGTCTCGAAGCCACATTTTATGGCGTCCAAAACAGTACTTTTGACACAGTATTCCGTGGCTAAACCCCCTACAAAGACCCTCTTAATACCAGCCCCCCTCAACTTAGTAGCTAAGTCCGTTCCCTCAAACCCAGAGTACGCCTCCTTGAATGGATCAGTAGCCTTAGAAATTATAATTGTTCCTTTTGGAAGCCTTATATCTGGATGAAACTCAGCACCCCTGGTCCCCTGGATACAGTGGGGTGGCCAGGGTCCTCCTTGATCCCTAAAAGATATGTGGTTTGGCGGGTGCCAATCCCTAGTGGCGACAATAAGTGCGCTGGCAGCCTCAAATTTCCTAATGTACTCGTTAAGGACTGGAACTACTTTGTCGCCGTCTGGGACTGGTAATGCTCCTCCTGGACAGAAGTCTACCTGAACGTCAATTATTATTAACGCATCTCCCTTACCAACCTTATACTTCAAAATTACCTCCCCCTCCATCTTTTACATGGTTCTAGATCTCTGTTAACCACTCTTAATATTGGCTCGGCTCTATATTATTGATTGACTCACCTTTCAGCATCTCAAACCTTTATTCTATTCCTAATTTTAATCTTCTTCGATAAATGGGCAATTAAATCTCAATCTCCTTTTGGCGACTAGCATCAAAGTATATCTTGGATGAAGCGACTATAACTTCATCAATAATATGACTCATCGAGCTTAATAAATGATTTTTCTGCTAGTATAGGCATACTCCAGTTGGGCACTCACCAGCATATTCTTCTGGTGCTTGAGTGTATGGTGGTGGGATATGTGGCGTCGTTTTAAGAGTGCTTGGCGTTGTAAGACCACCAATTATGAGAACCTGCTGGGCTTTACTCCCATACCTGTAGACCGTTATACCTTTACATTTAAGCTTCCAAGCCATCATAAATATTCTCCTCACATCCTCTACAGTTGCATCTGGGGGCAGATTAACGGTCTTCGCAACGGCATTATCCACATACTTCTGGAATGCTGCCTGCATCCGCACATGCCATTCAGGTGATATTTCAAGGGCGGTCTTAAACAATCTCTTCACGTCAGATGGGACCTCATCTAACCCCTGAACTGAACCAGTCCTAGCAACCTTTGAGATCAAGTCTGTGCTATAGAATCCTCTTTCTTTGGCTTTCTGCTCGAAGACTGGGTTAACCTCAAAAAGATGCGTCCCCATGACATTCCTTACGAAGGCTATGGCAAATAAAGGCTCTATTCCACTAGATGTTCCAGCGATAATACTTATTGTTCCAGTTGGGGCTATCGACGTCACGGTTGCATTCCTCATGGCCTTATAGCCCATCTTCTCCCATATGCTCCCAGGAAAGTTTGGGAATGAGCCTCTTATCTCCCCTAGCTCTACAGACATCTTCCTAGCCTCCTCTGATATGAAGCTCATGACTTTCTCAGCCATCATGATAGCCTCCTCAGAGTCATAGGGTGTTTCAAGCTTTATCAACATCTCAGTCCAGCCCATAACACCTAAACCTATCTTCCTATTAGCTTTCGTGGCAGTCTCAACCTGCGGTATAGGATATTTATTGGCATCTATAACGTTATCTAGGAAGTGAATTGCCGTTCTAACAGTCCGCCTAAGCTTCTCCCAATCAGTTTCTCCGTTCCTAACCATTTTAGACAAATTTATTGAGCCTAAATTGCAGCTCTCGTAGGGTAATAGTGGAACTTCACCACATGGGTTTGTACTCTCAATTATGCCGACATGAGGCGTTGGGTTCCTCCGATTAATCTCATCTATAAATATCAGTCCCGGGTCACCAGTCTTCCACGCCGCCGTAGCCATAAGATCGAAAACGTCTCTAGCCCTTAATCGCCTAACTATCGCTCCACTCCTTGGATTAATTAGGCTATAATATCTATCATTCTCAACCGCCTCCATGAACTCATCTGTAACGGCGACGGATATGTTAAAATTCGCTAGCTCGCCCTCCCTCTCCTTAGCCGTGATAAACTCAATTATGTCTGGGTGATCGACCCTAAGTATACCCATATTGGCACCACGGCGCCTACCACCCTGCTTAATAACCTCAGTTGCAGCATCAAAGATTTTCATAAATGAGACAGGCCCACTAGCAACGCCCATAGTGGACTTAACAACATCCCCCTTTGGTCTAAGCCTTGAGAACGAGAAGCCCGTTCCACCACCAGATTTATGTATCAACGCCATGTACTTTAGCGCATCAAATATCTCTTCTATGGAATCTCCAATTGGTAGGACGAAGCAGGCTGAGAGCTGACCTATCTCTGTGCCAGCGTTCATTAGTGTCGGTGAGTTCGGTAGGAACTCTAAGTTAGCCATAATCCTATAGAATTCCTCTTCAACTCTCTCTATATCTGCACCCTTATCGTGTAGGAGATCAACCTTAGCTATTGCTCTGGCAACCCTACGGAACATTTGTGATGGTGTCTCGATAACCCTTCCAGTTTCATCCTTTAGGAGGTACCTCCGTTCCAGAACCGTTATTGAATTCAGCGATAGCTTTAGATCGTCCGTTACACCCAAGAGCTTCTTTTTCTCCCTAAGTTCAGTCCTATGGTGCCTGTAGAGTATATATGCCTTGGCGACTGTAACATAACCATTCCTTATCAAAACCCGCTCAACAATATCTTGTACATCTTCAACGCTTGGCATCCTATCCTTGAATCTCTCCTCTAATATAGCGATGACTTGTGCTGAGAGTTTAGCGGCCAATTCGCCATCCTCACCCTTAACAGCCACAATAGCCTTATGTATTGCATTAGTGATCTTCGTTGGATCAAACTCAACTATACGGCCATCCCTTTTACGGATAAAAGAAATTGGCATCTTAAATGCCCCATAAAAAAATAGTTTAGGAGCTATATTTAATATATTACGCAAGGGCCAGCTTAGTACAGCTCACTTTATCCAACATTCACTAGATAAAGCCCAGACAATATAAGAACCATGCTTGTAAGAAGATTGTATCCAATTCGTTCTCCCATGAAGAGCCAGCTTAGAAGAGCCGCTATAACTGGAACAACGAGACTTGAAGTTGAAATAACAATCATTTCCTCCTCCCTGATAAGTGAAAACCATATTGTGAAGGCTAGGGCAGAGCCAAGTAGGGATGCATAAAGAACTGAGAATATATAGAGCCCATCGCTGCTAAAGATCATCCCATCTAATACAAATGCTATAGGAAAAAAGAAAAGCGGATCCTACTAAAAACTGAATAATGTTTGCAATCACTGGTTTCATATCCCTTAGAAATATCTTGTAATAAACTACCGTGACTGCCCAAATAAAAGCTCCTAAAATTAGGAAGATGAGAATCTTATCAATATATAATATAACTGTGCCTAGAAAGCTGAGGATCACGCCCAATATCCTAATAACATTAATTTTCTCCTTAAGGAATATTGCGGCTAGACAAAAGACAAAGAAGGGGTTGCGTATATGTTAATAATGAACTTAGGCCCACAGTCTCATGTAATAAGCCCATGTGGGTTGAAGCCGTACTCGCAGCACCTATTAAACTTAGCAGAATAAGTTTAAACCATGTGCATTTATATCTAGGAAGATTTCTCCTCTCCCATACTAAGACGGGCAGTAAAGATATTGAGGCGAAAAGAAGTCTCTGTGCAATAAAGCTTACCGGGTTTACAAGCAGTAATCCAATTTTCATGAAAATCCAGTTTGAACCCCATATAAGGACCAGTAAATTGAAGAGGATCCAACTTCATCTTCTCAATTATTCACCTACCGCTGGAATAAATTTTTGTTTCATGTCAAAAAAGATGATCTTTTATAAAACTTTATTGATGGGATGCTTATACATTTGATGTGTCTTGAGCCTTAAGACTAAGAGTTCATCTTATACAGTACTCTAATTAAATCATTGAATACTAATGCGAGTTCCTCCGGACTCATCTCTTTGACCCTCCTATTATGAAAGGGTATGGAGTCAATTAGATTAGGATAAGCGTATTTTAGTATACCAACATTATTAAGAAATGTTATAATAGCATTTTTGAGCTTCTTGTTTTTTTGTGTGAAAACTACGCGAATGAAGTTGAAGAAGGCTTTCTCATCTTTAATGGAGAAGGGTGGTTTTCTGGGTCTTAAACGCATAATTACTGAGTTCACCTTAGGTATGGGCCAAAAACTCTCTCTTGGGATGAAGTCTAATAACTCAACCTCAGCATAATAATAGACGGAAACGGTGAGTCTCCCATAATCTCTTGTGCCGGGCTTTGCTACTAAACGCTTTCCAAACTCCTCTTGGAATGTTAATACGGCGCAATCAAAGCTTCTCCCCAAGAGCCAGAAGATTAATGGTGATGAGATCGAGTATGGTGGGATGGAGACAACCTTATTAAAGGGAGGCAACCTCTCCATTTCCAATATATCACCCCTTAATACAATAACATTCTTATAGCCACTTAAGCGATGTATAAGAGTCCTAACTAGAATTGGGTCAATTTCTACGGCTATTACCTGCCTAGATATCTTTGCAAGGCGTTCTGTAAGGAAACCAAGCCCAGCCCCAACCTCCAAAACAGTATCGCCCTCATTGACAGAAGCATAAGAAATCAGTTTGTCAAGAATTTTCTCATTAACTAAGAAATTTTGGCCGAGTTTTCTTCTCGGCCGTATTTTATATGTCATTAATATTTCTTTCACTTCTTTAAGAATATCCACTATGTTTCACTTATCCTTATGCTCTGAGGTCTTGTGAAAAGCTTATATTTACTATCTGTTGAGAGCTCCTCTAAAACCCTCTTGGCTATGAGTTTTGCTGGATTAGGTATATTCACACGTCTCTGCAAGTCCTGAAAACTCTCAAATGGCTTCTTCTCCCTCTCATCTACAATCTTCCACATATACTTCTTTCCTATACCAGGAATAAGCTCAAGGGCGTGCATTCTAGGAGTTATTGGTCTCGCAGAATTAAAAAAATCGACAAAATATTCCTCTCTTCTTAAGATAATTTTTTCCACTATGTTCTCGAGTTCCAATTTTGCGTTTGCGGTTAGCTCCTCATAGGTGATCTTACCAATTATATATAATATTTCTCTTCTGTAGTCCTTTCCAATATAAACTCTTTCAGAAGGCTTTAATACGATTCCCTCTTTTGCTACCGCCTCAAGCAAAGTAAAATATTTTTCACCAATCAGTTGGACAATAGCTCCTCCCCTATGCTTTAACCTTAAATTTGGTCTTCCATATAGAAGAAAATCTAATATGTAGGCGTACTCCTCATAAATTTGTTGTGCTCCCTTTTCCCTGCGCTCCATACGAGTTTTCCTCTCCTGCAAAACTATAACTTAGTTATCATACATGTAATCCTAGACCTAAGAAGCTTTGCTAAGGGAGACAAATTTTATACTCCTCACTTTCCCCACCGAATCGAACCTCAGAAACCCCTAACCTTTATTCTGCAACAATTATCTATCTTCTATATTTATCTAAAATACTTAAAATTTTTTCCAGTGTTTGGCTTTCAATTATTCTTCGCCCCCCAGCCAGAATTGTTCTTAGCTCTTCAATACTTTTAGGCATAATGTTCACTACTTGAACAATTTCTTCGTCCTCTAATATCCCCTCCATCTTTAATTCATCAAAGAGTCTCTTTGCGCCCTCTGAATCCAAGTATGACATCTTTGTTACATAGTCAAGAGTTCTACGCTGAAATTGATCCATATTCTCTTCACCTAGAGATTCAAGGATTGCTTTAACCTCTGGGATTGTTAATGGTCTCATCTTAATTATTCTTCTAGGCATTGTTTCACCATACGTTTGCCCATCATGTGAGTGGCTTTAAATGCTCAGGCCTCGCGATTATCACTTTAGTAACGTCTCCCTGACTCACCTCTATTTCATATGACTTTCCCCTTTTACCAATTATTACGCCAACTCTGCCTTGGTACCTACGGTGGGGCATGCCCTTATGTACACTCGGGTCTATGTCAATAACTATCTTGTCTCCGGGTCTATATTCATATAATAACCTACTCAGTGGACTCTTACCCTTATCTCTGGGACTCTTACTCATGAGGGCGCGGGTTTTCCTACGATATCCATGTGATATGGGCATCATAACTCCCCCTAAAATATAACTCTCAGAACATCTAATTCCAGAGGCTCTGCCTTAGCATTAACTATGCTTGAGACATTAGGCTCCGTTCTTCCATCATCCCCAGTCACCAGTTCCTTCACATATAAGCCTCCTTGGCATCTCACTATCATTTCAACACTATCTGCTGATAACCTCTTTATCTTCACTTCATATATATATTTCTCTCTCAAGCGGTCTGCCCGGCGGTGCAGTACTCTATGTGGAGTACGTTGGTAAACTGTTACTCCGTTTAGCTCTCTCTCTAATTTCGCTATTTCTTCATCAGTTATCTCCTTATCGAATTTAACAATAACTCTATAAATTTTCTGGGCACTCTCCATATTTTTAAGTTTCCTTACATCATCTTTATCTCCAAACCTGAGGTCTAGCACCTCAACTTTGCCCCTAGCATACTCATTAATTGTATTCTCTAGATTCTTTAAGTCTATATTTCTCTTCTTAGGCCTCCTAATCTCTATTACAAAAGGTCTACCATCTCCAAGCATGAGGGCATCCCTATCCTCGCGCCCAGCCGCATGGAAGGCAGTCCCTTCCCCAAGTGTCGCCTCAAGTATGGGCTTAGCAATGAGCTCCTCAACAGACTCAGGATACATTTTTCCAGTCCAATTGCACCTAGCGCAACCCTTCCCACCACACTTGACACAAATCCACTTTGACTGTGGTATGCCACGAATAAGCTTCTTATATCTGCCAACTATAAAAAGTGAGTTAACTTGTAAGTCAATATCCTCTGTAAAGGGGTTTATGAGGATGACGATCTGAGGCTTCATGTAATCAACTGACTTGCCAAGTCTTTGCGAGATCTCTTTACCAATAATTCTGCTCATCTCATTCTTAAGACTCTCGCCATACTGGACGCCGAATTCAGCCTTAAATTCATCTTCACGCTCTTCAACTTCAACTGGAAGTTTAATGCCGACGAGAAAATTATTGAACTCATACTCTTTAACTTCCTCGATAGCTCGATCAATTATAGGTTTAAGACTTTTAAGGTAATCCTCACATAAGAAGCATCTCTCCTCCTCACCCACTCTCCTCCTCATTTTGTTGAGTATGTTGCGTGCTACACTAAAAGAGCCGCGCGTCGCTAAGATTTTTAGAGTCTTTACTCCTATTTCACTCGCAGCCTCCTCCGTGGAGAGGACCATTTCATGAGCAGTCATTGTAAGTAACATCTTTATTGATTTGCCCCTCTCAGAATTATCAATGCCAAAGCCAAGGAGAGCGAACTGTCTACCCAAACAATTATCACATAAAGGATACTTCTCAAGCATTCTCAAAGAGGAATCAAGAATCCACCCAAGTTTATCCGTAAGTACCCCGCTCAAGGCCCCTCCTCAGCAGCTTCTATACAAAAAGATAGATACTCAAAAATATTTTTCTGAGAGTAAATCCAAAAATTTTATAAAAGGCTTATCCAAATACTTATTTTTGAATAGGCCGCGGTAGCTCAGTTGGGAGAGCACCCGGCTGAAGAGAAAAGGATGATCCCTGAAACCGGGCTGTCGCCGGTTCAAGTCCGGCCCGCGGCACCAGTTCTCCGAGTTCAATTCCCTTTTCATCCTAGAAGATAATATTGATAGCAAGCCTACTGTTTCTTAGCGACACGTTTTGTCTCAAACTACTTAGCAAATTCAGTTTTCGTCTCTTTTGCATTAGTTTCAAGCCTTTTTATTCAATTAAAAATGTTTTAATGTTAAGCGTCTTAGAATAGATGAAAAAATTGATTGATGAAATGGAAAATAATTATCAGAGGTTGTAGGAATGAAATTAGTAGATTTTTTTATTACTGACGAGGATATAAAATATGTAGACCAAATAACATTTATCATTCTCAAAATTCATTGAGGTATGTGTAAATTAACGTGTTTTTACCCTTCTATGCCCAAGTGCTTTCAGAGCTAAAGTTTAGAACCTCTTCCTATAACTGCTTTTGTTGCTTTCTTTTTCTAAGAAAAAGAAGACCTACCGCCACAATGATTATTAGTATGTAAGTGTACATGCCTTCCCAAGCAAGTAGCCATTCTGTTGCTATCATGAATAATAAATATTTTTCTTATCAATATTTAAAATTTGCTTTAACTATAGCGTAAAAGTTAAATATATCTTCAAGTAAACATACACAACATGCAAGAAATTATTATTCCACTGATAGCAACACTACTTTACTTCTTCATTTCATTGACCGCAATAGGCATCTATGTTAATAGGAAGTATATTAGGAAAAGCATCGATTACACCGTAGCATCGCGCACAATGCCGTGGTGGCTTGTGATGTTCGGAGCTATACTCCTGCCTTTCGGTGTAGGTAACTCACTAGCTCTCTCCGAGTCATCATGGATATGGGGATCTGGCGTATTATGGTGGATGATAGTAGGTTCAGGCTTAACATTAGTAGCCGCATTCGTTGGGTATGGAAGATGGGCTAGAAGATTAGGTGCTGAAACACCTCATGAAGCAGCAGGCAAGGTTTTTGATGACAGATTTAGGATTCTTTCATCAGCCGCGGTCACAGTAACTACCATAGCTATAGCAAGCCTAGAAATGTTCGCCTGTAGCAGTATTTTCTACGCTCTACTAGGTCTTCCAATCGAATATTGTGTCATAATTGCATTTTGCTTGTACGCACTTTACGTGATACTTGGTGGCATGTTACAATATTCAATACTGAATTTCATAAACATATTTGTTGTATATGCTGGATTAGCCGTAGGGATGTGGCAAATTAACTCTTGGCTTGGGCCGGTGGGTGGAATTGCGGGAGTCTCTAGTTATATTGAAGAAACAATGGGGCCCTGGAGTCTGCATATTGCCCCACCTGAAATGCTTGCGCCCTTATTCGCTTGTCTGGTAATTCCTATATTACTTGCGCATACATGTGCAGTCGTCCCTATTTGTACTCAGCCTGTTCTAGGAGCTAGAAGTGAAAAAGAAGTTGTGAAAGGTTGGTTGCCCGCATTGCTTCTCAACGGATTTTGGGGGTATAGTTGGACCGTGGTCGGTTTAATTGCCATCAGCGTACCTCTTTTCCTTTATGGTCCACTATCTGGACTTATTTCTATGCTAAGAGCTGCAGGTACGGCAGGGGCTGTACCTGCCACACTGTTTAGTCTTGTCTCTGCAGGCGTTCCTGCTGTCACCGGATTTTTCATTGCGCTGATGGCGGCAACAATATCCACTGGCGGCATACTCGCTATTACTGGATCAACATGGATCTCGGTTGACATAGTTAAACCCTTCATCAAACCAAATATTAGTGATAAAGGACTCCTAAGACTATTAAGAGCACTGACACTTTGCATACTAGCAATTAGTATGCTGGGAGCGGTTATTCGTCCATTTCTAATGGGGGGCTTCATATACATATTTAGCTTCTCGATACCAGTGTTTCTCGTAACCCTGTATGGTCTCGGGTGGAGGAGAAACTCTACGGCAGCGGCGACCACAGTGATAATCGCATGGATTGTATCTATATTGTGGGTGCTATTCGGTCCAGCCATAATGGCTACCCTGCCCGTTTGGCTCCACCCACCGCTTGGAATCGTCTATCCTCAATCCATAGTTTCTGTTATACTATATCCAATACTAACCCTCATATCTAGGAGGGGTAGGTAAATGTGGCATCTCTGGATAGGACTCGAACTCCTTGCTCTACTCATAATAGTAAACATGTGGTTCTACATTGGATACTTAATAAATAAGAGAAGGAAGAAGTCTCCTAAAAAGGAAAGCGAATAAAGCAATTCTCTTAACTTTTCCATATCACCTTAACCTTTTTATGCGTGCAGAAATTTAAGTCTCTTCTTTAAAGAAGATTATTTCAGCGTGACAAGTGAGACTCCTATAACTATTAAAATTGTACCTATGACAACCTTTGTTGATATTCTCTCCAATTCTCTAAGCTTCAAAAAAGTTAGAAAGAGGATGAACAATGGCTCTACTTGTATAATGGTAGTTATAACAGAAACTTTCTCATAATTTAACGCATAGGTAGCTGATGTCCATCCTAAGATTAGGAGAACGCCAGGTCTCCAGAATAGGTGTATATCTTTAAAGGATGGAAGTAACGGCATTCTAAGCAATCTTGAGACTAGAAGTTGTGAAAGTAGGGCTGAAGAATACCCTATTGTAACACCTAATAGGGGTTCACTACAAATATTTAATCCATATTTTCTGGAGAGATAAGATAGAGCCATTATTATAGATGCAAGAAATGGGAAGATTAAGCCTTTCCTAGAAATAGGTTTAGTCTTAATATTGGGGGGTCTAGCGATGCTTCTCTCAATGAATATAACCCCAAGCATTATTGCTATTATTCCAAGCCAGACATTCGGCGTTACAATTTCTCCAAGCAACAGTGTTGCTAATATTGAACTAAACAGCGGGTAAGTCGCATAAATGGATGCATTTATAGAGACACCGAGTTTTTCCATGCCTTTATAATAGAATATTCTACCGATCCCAGGGGAAAATATCCCTGCTATGATGAAGAATGGAATGCTTTGAATATTAACGTTTCTTAGATTTATGAGTGTTAGTGTGAGGGGCCAAAGAATAATGTTGCCAATTAATGAGAGAACTACTGCAACCGATAAATAATTTGATTCACTAATTCTTTCTCGAATAAGAACAACAGATAAGCCATAGATGAACGCTGTAATCAGAGCTAAGATTACACCAATCATTACAGTTTCCTTTGGCGAAGTTAGTTAAAAGTAATTTTAATACAATCCGCTTTAAGTATTTACTGTAAAATCTTAAATAGGGGTTTGCCAAATTTGCCTAAATGCGGATGAACGGCGCCCAGCACCCTCTTAAGGGCTAAAATGAGATTAGTTCCACTTTAAAGGTAGTTTAATTTGTCTGCATGGCTCCATTAGGTTAGGTACACTTTCTCCCGCAGCACCTTTCCCTAAAAGTCAAGTAGATATAAAATGAATGGATGGAGACCTAAAAAATCCATCAACAAAATTAGTAGAATTGACTCTTTTATTTTTAAAAAAAGAGAGGTAATTTAAGAGGTTTTTATGTGATATATGTGAATTGGAATTTCACTAATGGCCTATTTCTCGCCAGATTGCCTAGTTTTTCCCTTTTTATATGCTATGATGGCTATTATCGTTGAGATTATGAATACGTATGTCAGGTAGCCTTCCCATCCAATTAGCCATTCCCACGCTATCATTTCTTCTTTCCCCTCCATCTGTTCCATACCTTGTATCCAACATAAAACCATATGTTCACTGCCCATAGAAGGATCATTAGCTCAATGAATAGTTGTAATGGAAGTATTAGCTCAGGCATTTCATTTTACACCTCCTGTTTCTCCTCCTTTAGATATCCGGGCTTGCCTCCTGGGAGAGCCAAGGCTAGTACAGGGTATAGTATAAGTGAGACTATGAATGATGGATAGGTGAAACCAAGCGCCTGCATCCAAGAAGGCATCATAGGACTCAACGCTGGGTAGAATATCAACCAAATGTACAGAATAATGAAGTTAATGATTGTTGTTGCTATAGCCGCATTAGTGTTTCTTCTCCAGAAGAAGGCTAATGGCACATATATAAGTACTGGCATCGCTGAACTGAAGATCCATAGGAATCCTCCAAGTAGGTACCCACGCAACAGAGCTCCCCAAATGGCAGCGGCCATTATGCCTATAGCAACAATCCTTACGAGCCATATGAACTTTCTCTCACTAATATTTGGATTAAGATATCTCTTAACAATGTCAGTTGTGGTGCTTGAGGCTATATATAAGGCACAGGCGGAGCCAGTGGATATTGTTGCCGCCATCAACGCTATAAGGACAGCTGTAGAGGAAATTGTTCCAGTACTAATCGCCGTTATAATTGCAGCTGGCACCGCTCCAGTTACTCCTGGAGCTGCCCTGAGCGCCTCAATGGCAGGAGCCATTGGCCCATAGAGTGATGCAGGAACAACTAATGCTAGCATTCCAAGCATTACCCATAGCCAGCCCCAATACCCGTTAAGAAGCAACGCCATAGGCCATCCTTTAATAGCTTCCCTTTCACTTTTCATTCCATGAGTCACTAGTGGTACAGGACCTGTAAATGCTACTGCTGCTGTATGTGCGACTAATATTGGGATCCAAAGTGCTAAGAACATTTCGCCTAGTCTCTCAAGTGGAAGCATGGTAGTTGCCCATGTACCCATCTTCTCAGCGATGAGTGTGGTCGCACCCTCCCATCCGCCTATAGGCGCTATCCACATACTTAAGCCGAAGAAGGTTAGGCCGATGCAAATATAGATGACTATCACGTTCAAGATATTTAGATAAGTATACTGGAACATTCCGCCAAATATGATGTATAAGAAGTAGAGGAGGAAGCCTATGAGAACACAGTAGGTTAGATCGAGCCCAGTAAGTCCATAGAGTGCGGCAGCGCATCCAAATAGTTCTAAGGTTGCGATGCCGAAAACCCACATGTAGCTCGTCATAATTCCGATGATACGCATGCGTTCATCTTTAAATATCTTTGCAAGAGCATCCGGGTAACTTTCAGCTTCTACTCGCCTGAACCATCTTCCAGGACCTATAAGAGCTACTACACATGTTAATGCTGAACCCACAACCATCCACCAAAGTATGGAAGAACCATATATCCATGAAGACTCAGCTATTAAGAGTGAGTTGCCTATGCCGAATGGTATTAGCAGGATGCCTGAGGCGATCAACCACCATGGCAACGTGCGGCTGGCTATTGTAAAGTCGATTCCCTTTTTAATGAATTTTCTCTGAGTATATATCCCCACAGCCACCATGCTAACAATAAAGTATATTAGAAAAACTATGAGGGTCTCCCATATTATCATTCTCTTTTCACCTCTTTCCCATCTTCCTCTCTGGCTTTATACCGAGTATTTTCGCCAGATTTAATCCGAAAATCTTCTTTTTATCCTCGTCCGTCAAAGCTGGGTAACCATACTCTTCCTGCATATCCTTCGGTATCTGGAATTTTTTAAGTCCCTCAACAGCATATAGGACTTGCGCTTCCAACCCAGCAAAGTCAGTCCCCCACACAATTCTGTCAGGCCCAACCCAGCGGAGAGCCTCACCCAATATCATTGCAAAGCGTCTGGGTGTAGCCAAAGCCCAAGGCACTATTAAGTTTAACCCTATATATACGTTTGGGTGAGTCGCCGCAACCATATTTAAGACATCTGGATAAGGCCACCCTGCATGATAAGCAATTATTATTAGGTCGGGAAAGTCGGTTGCCACATCGTCTAGTTGTTCTGGATGGCAATATTTAGCTCTGCCTGGAGGGACCCAGCAAAATCCTGTATGAATGCAGACTGGAATCTTTAGTTCAACACATTTTTCATAGAATGGATAAATTTCAGGGTCGTTCAGATAGATGTCCTCTGGCGAATAAAGCTTGACTACCTTCGCATTCCTCTCTTTCACTAAATATTCAAGTTCCCAGACAGCGTTCTTCACTCCTCTCTTTTTAATTGGCCCTACGTTTGGGCAGAAAATGAATCTTTCTGGATATTTTGCGCAGGCAGCAGCTACATAACCATTTGTTACCCAGCGCGTAGCGTAGCCCGTCGTATCCATCATTGACTCGGGAAGCACAAAAGCCATATCAACCTCATATTTGTCCATGATTTCAATTAACTCCTCAGGCTTATGTTTCACTTTCAGTAGTTCAGAAGGTGTTTCTAATGGGAAGAAGAGTGGCCGCGTAATGCCGTGAACAGCGCGCCACCACATTTGAACTCCTGGAAAGTATGAGATTGGCTCCATATCGCCTACTAAGTGAGCCTCCACGTCTATCTTAAAGAACTCATCTTTTGCCATCCTTCAATTTCACCCCAATTCATTTTTCTTTTATTTTTATCCCTATATAAAACTTGCGACACTTTATTGAGATCCAGTTGATTTTCAACGATATTTGAGTTAAATTTTCATTTAGATTCAAAAAAGGATAAAATAGAGAAGCTCGCTGGCAATTCCATCAAATTGAAACGAATTAAATTCGATATTCTAGTGTTTGCTAAAAAGATGACTTATATATTAAGGGGCCGAGGTGCGCTCGTATTCTTCTAGAAGTTCAGTTTAAATTGATAATTTATAAAAACAATATGGTTTAAATGCCTATATTCTTTCCTTTCTTTGTAATTTATCTGTCACATCGTTAAAGACCGCCTTTGCATCAATACTTTTTATCTATCTCAGATTTTTGTCCAAAACCTAACTAACAATAAAATCTCCTCTCCAAACAAAATTTACTAGACCTTTAAATTTTCCCTGCAATACATGTGACACTTAAATCACTTCACGTAACTGAATATTTCTCAGTTATATGAGGAACTTAATGAGTAAGTCGAGTTCATTTTATAAAATTTAAGGATAAGGGTGGATAAAAAATTGTAAGAGTTTTATTATCCCCAATGAAATAACTTTAAAGCATTTTCCCCCAAAAACTTTCTTTTATCCTCGTCCTCCAAAGGTAAAGCTAAGGCTTCCTCAACAGCTCTTTTCCATGGTAAAACCGGATAAGCCGTTCCAAAAAGAACTTTTTCACTCCCCCTAGTGCCAAACCATGATGTTTTCATAAAGTTAACTAGTTCACTTGGATACCATCTAGGTGACCAGGCACATGTACATATATACAGGTTCTCATATTTTCCTGCTAGATGGGTTACCATTTGGATCCAAGGGTCTCCTATGTGGTGCGCAACTATCTTCAACTCTGGAAAGGCCAACGCGATCTCATCCAAGAAAATAACTTGTGCCACTTTTACTGGATAGTAGGGTCCAGGGATGCCTACCCAAATCCATATCGAGATGCCTAGTTCAACACACTTAGAATAAACAGGATAGAGTAATTTTGAATTAAATGGTAAATTCCAAGCAGGAGACGGAATATTTATTGCCTGAGCGTGAAAATCTTTTACTGCTCTCTCAACCTCCCTCACAGTTTGTCTAACATCCCAGTATCCAGGTCTAGAGGGTGTAGCACATACAACAAATTTATCCGGATACTTATCTGCAAATTTACTCCATTGTTCATAGGTTCCAAATGAAGGCGGAATCGATGGACCATAGCTTACTGCGGGTTTAAATGGCGAGTCCCCAACTAATACGGCTTTATCAATGCCAGTGTTCTCCATTTCCTCTACCATTTGCTCAACTGTTTTAGATGGCACTCGATCCTCTCCCTCTAGCCTAAAAACCTTCATAAACCTTCGCGTTAGGGGGTGCTCTAGATATGCTTTTCGTAGCTCAGGTGTCCAGCAACCTAATACCCAAGAGTCAATTATCATAGATAGCTCCCTCATAAGATAATCTGAGCAACATTAAAATGTAGATCCGTTCAGATATTTTATATCTTTTTCTTTTTAGAAATTTGGTAAATAAAAGTCCCTGCAACCTTTAAATTTATAAGTATTTTTACTAAGAATACTAAAAGAATCAGAGCATACACCTATTGCAGATATGAACATATATAACTGAAATTAAATTGTTAATTAAATCTATATAAATGGAGGGACCCTTCATGAATTTTCCTCGAATTGAAAGGAGCATAATCATTCTTGTCTTAGGGTTCTTTATTGTTCTTGTAAGCTTTGCAATTAGATATAGTTATGGCATTTTGCTCCCTGAGATGCTACTCTCACTTAATATTTCGAAGCTTGAGGCTGGCATAATATATACATCCCACTTCCTTGGCTATACAATCTTCTCGCTGATACTTGGTGTACTCATAGATAGATATAATGCTAGAAAAATAATCTCCATCTTTTTATTGATAGCGGGCATCGGTATCCTCCTCCTAAGCCTATCAAATACATTACTTGAAGCAACAATATCATATATGTTGACTGGCATTGGTTGTGCGGCAGCTTGGGTTCCCATAGTCGTAGTGATTCAGAGATGGTTTAGTAAAAAGCGAGCATTTTCAGTAGCAGTAACCGCTGCCGGGGCACACTCTACCTTTGCCCTAAGTGGCATCATTATGCCACTGCTAGTTAGAATTGGAAGCTGGAGGCTTGGATGGCAGACTCTTGGCCTTGCCAGTCTAATACTTGTCCCCCTAACCTGGTTTCTATTGAAAAGCTATCCTGAGGGTTACGAGCAGAAAAAGATAGTAAGAGGATGGAACCAATACAAATTTTCACTCTTAAATATGGCTAAGGATATAAAACTATGGATGTTAGGTTTATCATACATGTTTGTCGGTTTTTATGTAGCAATTTTACTTGCTTTTCTCAGCACATATTGTTTTCTGGAACTCCTACTACCCTATGAAAATGCTGCCGCCGTCGTAAGCATGATCACTATCGGAGCAGTACCCGGCGTAATCATTTTGTCATTCTTCTCTGAAATCATTGGAAGAATAAAAGCAATGATTATTGATGGGTCATTTCCTATATTAGGCTTACTTGGAATAATTTTGGCCAGCAACTTCCTAAACTTGGCCTTTATTACAGTATCCTTATCAGCAATTATTTATGGGATAGGTTTTGGTGCCCTGGGAACGCTTTATGCTGCATATGCCTCTGATATTTTCTCTGAAGAATATATTGGAGCGGTACAAGGCTTACTAATAGTTTTCTTTGGCATAGGATGCATGATCTCGCCTCCATTAGCTGGGTGGATGGCTGATATAACCAAGACATTTAAATTATCGTTTTTAACTGCGCTGATAGCATCATTTCTGTCAGTACTTCTACTTTTACCAACACGAAAATATCAAAAGGAAAATAATTAAAAAGAAAAAGAATAAAAAAGGAGAAAATGGTTTTTATACCTTTTTAATAGCTTTACGCACGCACCACTCGGCGCATACACCACATTCGTTACAGAACCGTTGTATAATCTCGCACCTTACATCATTCGGTCCGACTTCTACCCAATCTATAGCCTCAGTTGGACAAACTGTAGTGCATGCGCCGCATCCAATGCAAATATTTCTATCTATAAAATAGGGCATTCTTATCACCTCGGCTCCTTAGTTGCTGCAATAGTACCTGCTCGTCGTCCGAAGACTTGACCCATATTCATCATTGTGCCACAAGGATACCAGCCATCTCTGAACAACCCGCCACAGGCAACTTCTCCAGCTCCGTATAGCCCTGGAATTGGCTCACCTCTTAAGTCTACAATTCTCATCTCGCTATCAAGCTCCAGACTGCTCTTTAATGAAGTGTGGGCTGACATGCCCTTTACAGCATAGAATGGTGGCGTCTCTATTGGAATAGGCTTCGACTGTAGAACTGGAATAAAGTTTCTTCCAAACCTCCTATCATATCCATATTTCTTGACGTCCTCATTATACT
Organism: Bathyarchaeia archaeon; assembly: GCA_038820405.1. Taxonomy (GTDB): domain Archaea; phylum Thermoproteota; class Bathyarchaeia; order Bathyarchaeales; family DTEX01; genus DTEX01. Next base: position 15,751 of record JAWAXL010000001.1, on the reverse strand, counting down.
CCTGAACTTCCTTCACAAATATGTCTGTTGGTACACCAATTTCTCTAGCCAATTTATCTAGGCTATCCGCCTGATACTCCTTATACCATGCTATCTCAATACCCGCTTCATGCAACGCTTTAACTATTGATGGTCTAAGTTTTGCATCATAGATACAAAAGGCCATGTGACCCGGTTGACTGAAAACAGCATCTCCTAATGTTGGGAATAAGATGCCACTCTCATCCACGAATCTTCTTCCCTCAATATTCACCATTATGCCGCCAGCCCACGTGAGGGGGCCCCAAGTCAGGGCGTGTGGGTGCAGCGTGTTAGCATCTATTCCTGTTGAACCCCTAACAGCACATCCTACCCACTTCAAGTGGGCGCCAATGCGCAAAGCCGCCATCACACCCTCCCCTGTGTGCCCGCGTGCTAGTGCAACAGCTTCTTTAGCATGGGCATAACTGCCAAGATCCCACATCATCATGGGGTTTGAGATCCATCCCCCAGATGCGAGAATAACTGCTTTCTTAGCCCTGAAGTTTAGATACTCCCCACGGCCTCGCCTTACTTTAACTCCCACTACTCTCTTACTTTCAGGATCCCTGTAAAGATCTAGAAACTTATGTTTGAAACGAATTTCAACTTTATAGTCTTTTGCAAGTCTCTCCAAAGCCCTTAAAATCTGAACCCCCTCATACATGTGTGCGCGAGGAACGGAGGCTCCCGGTATTCTTTGGACAGCTCTGGGCTCTACACCATACTGTTTAATAATTTCAACTGTTGTAGGAGCATCTTCTACGAAGATTTTTAATAATGTAGGGTCTCCCTTACAAGTTTCTATATAGTCTTTATACATTAACTCCTTAGAGTCATTGATTCCCAGTTTCTTTTGGTATTCCGTCCCACATGCGTTTAAGTATCCTCCTATATAGCTGGGACTGCCAGCACAACACGGCATTTGTTCAAGCACAACGACATTAACTTTCTGCTTTGCAGCCATGGCAGCGGCAGGCAAGCCAGCAGTACCAGCACCCACAACTATTATATCAAACTCTTCATCCCATGCTTTTGGTAATGGAAGCCAAGTCATTTTCTTTCACCAAAAATCTAGTAGAAGACTTTACCGTATATATGACTTTCGCAAAGTCGTTATTAACATTTTTCGTCTTTTTTGGCTTTCAATTCTCTTTAAATGATTAATTCTATTGCTCACTAATGGCATTTTAAGCCAAGAAAATAAGCCAGGAAAAAGAGCATCTCCTATAAATTTTGGAGAATGAAACTTTCTAAGAGTTAAATTAGGGGGCTGCCAAGATTAATAAGGTAAGACTGGCAAATTCTTGGCTTTAAAAATGAAAAAATAAAAAATTAGGGGCCAGAGATCTTTCTCCTTTACGGTTTTTAACCAAGTTTAGATATTCTGCATAATAATGCCCTCAGCTGATATGTTCCCATAGCTGGATCGTAGGGTGGACCATTATTTGTTAGCAAATTTGCGTTTGACTCCCAAACTCCATGGTCTGGGGCTGGTTTTTCCGGAAACCACCATCCATGTTCAACATGCACCACCTTTGGGTGAATCCCGTCTGTGAGCTTAGCCCGCTGTTTAATTCTTCCCCTTGGTGTCTCTATGAGTACCCAATCATCATCTTTAATACCTAATTCTTTAGCCGTTTCTGGGTGAATCTCTACAATGGGGTCCGGATGAAGTTTGCGTAATGACGGAATCTGACGACCCTCTGAGTGGAAGAAGCATGGCGTCCTCCCTCCTGTTATTAATATTAATGGGTATTCTCTCGCAAGCTCTGGCGTACTAACCGGACTTTCTGGGGGCTCCTTGTAATGTGGTAGGGGGTCATACCCTAGCTTTTCTAGAATGCTTGAATAAAGTTCAACTTTACCAGATGGGGTGTTAAATCCTTTCTCCTCATATTTCCTGTATTTTATGGGGACTGACACATAACCTCTCTTCTTAAGCTCCTCGAAAGTAATGCCTAAAGGCTCTAATTGATAATTAAGAACTTCCTCTAGTGATTCAGTGCCATGTGGCAAATTTAACCTTCTAGCCAGCTCAATTAGTATCCACTCATCTGGCTTGGCTTCTTCCACTCCCACTATTTTCTGTTGTACGAGAACGACGTTCTCTGCAAGGTATGGAAATGCCACTATCTCGTCAACCTCAAGCCACGTGGCTGCGGGAAGTACAAAATCAGCAATTTCAGCTGTCGGTGTCATATAGATGTCCGTAACCACTAAAAGCTCTAAGTTCATTAATGCTTCATACACCTCTTTAGAATTGGCGTATGTTACAAGTGCATTATTACCAAAAACAAGAAAAGCTTTAATGGGATAGGGGTTGCCTGTACGCATTGCCTTAAATAGTGTAGAGGCATGAGCCGAGGGGAGAACTGCCTCCCGGCCGCAAAGAAGCTTAAATTTATCAGATCCTAATCTTTTTTCCCACATTTCGGCTGGCAATTTATCATAAAGGAAAGGGAAAGGCCGTACAATATGCATCCCAAAAATATTCCCGCCGGGAATATCAATATTGCCAGTTACTGCTGGTAGGAGTGCGATGGCTCTAAGGGTTTGAATGCAGTTTGGCGTATGTTCGAGAGCAACACCCCACTCAATGCATGCAGGCTTCGTTAAAGCATACATTCTAGCCGCCTCCCTAATTTTTTCCGCAGGGATCCATGTAACTTTCTCTGCCCATTCAGGAGTATACTGTTTAACATGCTCACATAATCTATCAAATCCAACCGTCCATTTCTCAACGAATTCTTTATCATAAATATTCTCATTGATAATGACGTTCAGCATACTCAAAGCTAAAGCACAATCAGTACCTGGTCTAATCTGTAACCATAGATCTGCCTTTTCAGCCATCTCGGTGCGTCTAGGATCCACAACAATTAACTTGGGATTCTTACCAAGACATCTACGCACTAAAACAGCGATCTCTCCATCAGGCCCCGTTACCAATGGGTTATGACCCCATACTAACAAGCATTTAGGAGAAATATCTCCATAATAGTCACAAACAAAGAAGTCTCCGTAGGTGATTAAACTCACTGTAACTCTAGGCAGGAAGCATTGAGCTAAACCTGGTTCGCACCAATTTGGGGTTCCAAGCGCATTAGCGAACCTAACTACAAAGAAGTAATGGTGTCTACCGGTACCTTGACCAATAGCGATGGATTCAGGTCCATACTTTTCTCTAATTTCCTTAAGCTTGCTTGCTATGCTATTGAGGGCTTCGTCCCATGAGATGCGCTGCCACTTTCCTTCACCTCTCTCCCCTATCCTCTTCATTGGGTACTTGATGCGATACGGGTTATACACATGCTCTAAGGAGGCTAGACATTTAACACACATCGTGCCTCTGCTCAGTGGAGACTCTGGATCACCCTCAATCTTTATAATCTTTCCATCTTTTACGTGAACGAGTACTCCACATCCTCCGTGACACATGCGACAAGTACTTTTATATACTTTCACCCTTTCTCCATACTTTTTGCTCAATATAATTTTCACCCCATGGATTAAAAAAGGTAAGACTAAATTTAAAATTTGAGAGGATAAGGGAGTAAAGAGTCTAGTAAGACTTTGGCATTCCTAAAATGAACCTAGCTATCTCATTTAGTAGCATATTGTATGGTATTGGCGCAAGTCTGAATAGAAGTACCTCTCTCCACCACCTCTCAACATCATACTCGAGGGCATAGCTATAGCTTCCAAAAGCTTGCATAGAATAGAAAACCGCCTCGATACCAGCTTCAATAGCGGTAAGAGCAGCCATACATGCTTCAGTGAAGCATGGTTTACCTTTATCAAAAAGATCTGCCGCCTTATACACAAGTAACTTAGAAGCTTCTAAGTTAGCTTTTGCCTTGGCTAAGGGGAATTGAATACCTTGATATGATCCAATGGGAGCTTCGAAGACAACCCTTCGGTTTGCATATTCAACGGCTTTGCGGATTGCCAGGTCACCTATGCCATATGCTGCAATAGCTACCATAATTCTTTCAGGGTTAAGCGTATCTACTATCTGCCACCAACCCTGTCCCTCTTTTCCTCCAAGTAAATTTTCTTTGGGAACGCGAAGATCATTAATATAGACATTAAATGCTTCTTCCCAGTTCCATCCGTGCTTTTCAATCGGGGTTATCTCAATGGAATCATTTGGCAAATCTACAAGAAAAATACTTAATCCATGAGTCTTTTTAGACGGATCGTAAGGAGAGGTTCTTGCCACGAGCACCATTAGTTTAGATTTGTCGACACCTGAAATCCATATTTTTCTACCGTTTATCACATATTCGTTGCCATCCCTTACAGCCATAGTATTAATTTTAAATGTGTTGACCCCTGCCTCGGGCTCGGTTAATGCTAAGCAGGCAACTTCTCCTTTAACGATCCTTGGCAAATATTTCTCCTTCTGCTCTTCGGTACCATGTTTAACAAGAGTTACCCCACCAAATACTTCAGGCAAGAGAAGCTGCGCATAGGCTCCTGCACCAGCTCCACCTTTTGTAAGTTCTTCAACGGCAAGAATTAATTCTTTAAGGCCAAAACCGCTTCCTCCGTATTTCTCAGGAATTAATATTCCGAAAAACCCCGCCTCAGTAAGAGCTTCATGAAATTCGCGCGGCCACTCCTTCTTTCTATCTTTCTCTCTCCAGTACTCTGGATTAAACTTTTTTATAATTTCCCTGGCGGATTGAACAATTAACTTTTGTTCTTCAGTTAATTCATCAACACTCATTTCATTTCACCAAAAAATCTACTGTAGAGAGATTTATTTATAATTTTCACTAAAACTATTCTTTTATCGCTATCTTACTCAATAAATATATTGATAAAATTTGCCATCATTTTCTGATGATAAACTTTAAATTTGCTAAAGATGATTTTTTTTACTAATTAACTAGATTGCGAGGGAAAGTGATTGTTTTATAACCTCTTTAAGCCAGGTAAGATTGGAAAACTTGAACTTAGAAATAGAATTGTTATGCCAGCAGTACACCTTGGCTATGCGGAGAATGGTTTTGTGACAGATAGACTCATAAATTTTTACGTTGAACGGGCCAAAGGTGGGGTAGGGCTAATAATTGTAGGGGGATGCACTGTCCACCCTCTTGGGATAATCTCACATAGTATGATTGCAATTTATGATGACAAATATATTGATGGTTTGAGGAGATTGGTGAGAAGCATCAAAAATTATGGTGACATAAAAGTTGGTGCACAACTTTTCCATGCTGGTAGATATGCTCTCTCATCAATTATAGGTGATCAACCAGTTGCTCCATCGCCAATAGCCTCGCGTTTAACAGGCGAGACTCCAAGGGAATTAAGTGTCGACGAAATTAAGATACTGGAAGCTGATTTTGCTAAAGCCGCGAGAAGGGCAGTGGACGCCGGGTTCGATCTGATAGAAATTTCGGCTGCTGGGGGCTATCTTATAAGTGAATTTCTATCTCCTTTAACAAACAAGAGAACGGATAATTATGGTGGGAGTATAGAGAATAGGACGCGGTTTCTGCTTGAAATTATTGAGCTCATAAAAGAGGAGATTGGAAAGGATTTTCCAGTAATTTGCAGGATCACCCTTGATGAATTTATTCCAGGTGGAAACACCGTCGAAGAAACAAAGGTTATTGCTAAATGTTTGGAGAGGGCTGGCGTGGATGCTATAGATACACTTGAGGGCTGGCACGAATCTCCGAGACCCTTAATAACTTACCATGTTCCTCGGGCAGGGTTCATATATTTATCACATGAGATTAAGAAAATTTTAAGTATACCAGTTATCGCTGGCACAAGAGTAAATACGCCTGAAATTGCAGAAGAGATTCTTCGAGAGGGAAAGGCTGATTTTATCCGCATATGTAGACCACTAATAGCCGACCCTGAATTTCCTAAAAAAGCATATGAAGGTAGAATTGAGGATATCAGGCCGTGTATAGCATGCAATCAAGGTTGCCTTGACAGGATATTTATGGATAAAGATGTTACATGTTTAGTGAATCCCACGGTTGGCAGGGAGGGCGAAGTTAAGTTCACTCCGACAAGTAAACCTAAAAATGTTCTAGTTATTGGTGGTGGGCCAGCTGGAATGGAAGCGGCTTTAATGGCTAGAGTTAAAGGTCATAAAGTCACTTTGTTGGAGAAAACCGGGAGGCTTGGAGGACAAATAAACCTTGCCCTTAAACCTCCGGGACATGAGGAATTTAAACTATTAATTGACTATTTCGAGTCTCAGCTCAGAAAACTTGGCGTCGACATTAGACTTAATACTGAAGCCGATGTAGACATCGCTAGGGAATATAACCCTGATATAATCATCGTTGCAACAGGAGCAGAACCAATTGTTCCAAACATAGAGGGAGTAGATAGAGAGAACGTTCTTATTTCTTGGGATGTTTTAGATGAAAAGATTAATGTTAAGGGCGATGAGGTGGCTGTTGTTGGTGGTGGGGGCGTTGGCGTTTGGGTCTCAGAATTCCTAGTTGAGAGGGGGAAGAAGGTAACCCTCATTGAAATGCTTGAAAAAATAGCTCAAGATGTTGGTATCACAACGAGATGGATCGACATAATGTTTCTTAGAAGGAATAACGTCAAGGTTTTAACGAAAGCAAAGGTCACGAGAATTGTGGAGGGTGGATTGTATGTTGAAAGGGATGGTAAAGAGGAGTTCATTAAGGCTGATAGTATAGTTCTTGCCGTAGGATCAAAACCAAACAAAACTCTAGCTGAGAAACTCAAAGAAGAGTTTGGGGAAAAAGTTTATATGGTTGGAGATTGCGTAAAGCCTAGAAAGTCCTTGGATGCAATACATGAAGCCTTTAACCTCGCACTAGAAATACTTTAAAAAGTTAAAACTCAAGCTTTGCAAACTTTACTGTCAGCAAAATTATTTAATTTTTGCGTAGTCTAACACACTTCACGCTATATTGAACACTTACTGCTTGTCTAATTGACACTTCTCCAAGAACCGGGATATAAAAATGGATAACTAATTGATATATATGATAAAAAAAGATGTCTGTGAGTATTAACAGGTGTTGCTGAGTCAAAGTCTATTCCGGGAAACTTTCAACTTCGCTTTTTCCGTCTCTCGGAGATGGTAAGGATAATATAGACTGCGATGAAGCCTATCACAAGAATTAGGGCATAACCCCAATACACTATGAACTCTTGAGACATGACGCTCCCTCCCTCTTCTCCCTGCTTAATGCTCTATGAAGCCCAACAGTGATCAGGATTGCGACCAGCGTTATAAGTGCGGTGAATCCGGCCGTGAATAAGATTGCATCAAGCATTCTTTACTACCCCCTGACTCTTGAAGTATCCTTTCTCACCGGGCAGTGCTGCAGTCAATGCGGTGACTACTATGAACGATAATATGGCTGAGAAGTTAAGTGGCTCCGCCAACCATGCTGGCACGTATTGGAGGAGTATGCTACGTGGTATAAAGGTCCATACGGTTACAACAATCCATATAATAAGCCACGAAAGCGTGAAAGCTTTTTTGCTCCTCTTCCACCAAAAGCCATAAAGCGCTAGGAAGAATCCTGGTAGTGCCAGAGCAGAGGTCCACATCAAGTTTGGTATAATTAGGGCTTGGGCGGCCGCTAACATGTAGGCTATGAGGCCCCCGATAATACTATAAATGATCACTAGAATTCTAGAAAGTCTTAGCTGCGTCTTTTCATCCGCATTTGGATTAATGAATCCTTTATAGATATCGTTAGTGCTAACAATAGTTGTTGCTAGAATGTGTCCTGCCGATGTGGAGATATTAGCGACCAATAGGGATATTAGCAACGCAGCAACTATTTCCGCAGGTAGTAAGGTTACCATAAGGTTGATAGGTCCTATTGAGGGGCCAGCTGCTGCAAACGCAGTTACAACAGTTATAAGCCCTATAGCCGCCCAGGGAATTGTTGAGAGAGAGTTTACGAATGCCGCTGAGGGTAATGCTTTTCTAACTTCTTTTATATCCTTTGCACCAAAGGCAGCTTGCATTGGCATTTGCACACTTCCACAGCCAAATAGGGCAAATATCACCATCGGTATAGCTATTGTCGATATGATTTCTGGTGAGGCAAACATGTTTAGTTTAAATGCTTGCCCCATTTCTGTGAGTCTTTGGGTTATGCCCTCCCATGTTATACCTAGCTGGGATGGCAGCGCGTATGCACCTAGCCATGCAAGACCTAGGTACGCTCCTATGTACATGATTAGTGCGAAGATTACGTTTAAGTAGCCTAATTGGCGGAGTCCAGCGAACTCGACATAAATTATTGAGAGTATGGTGGAGATGACAATGCACCATGGAATTAGTGGTAGCCCTGTTATCCCATATATAGCGTAGGATATGCATAGTATTTCAATACCCGCTATGCAGAATGAGAATCCCCAGTTTGGTAAGATGCTCAGCTTACGTCCTAGCGGTCCATAAAACAAATGAAATGTTTCTGGAATCGAGATGGCACCCGTCCTACGTATCCAAGAACCTAAACCATAGAAACACCAGGGCATAAAGAGGGCGCCAAAACATATTGAGAACCAAACGGCCATTAAACCTGCCAGATAACCCGTCTCCCACATGCCTATAGTATGCCCAGAGCCCAGAGGGGAGAGCGCAACACCCATAGCAACAGCATACCACGGTAAGGCCTTTGACGCCGCCAGAAAGTCAGAAGAACCTCGCAGTCTACGCGCTAAATAAATACCATACCCAATGCATATTGCTGCAAATATCACAATACTATAGATGGTTATAAGGGCTGTCTTTTCTATCATATCCACCACTTATATTTTTCCACTATGTTTAATATTTCCATGAGTCCTATTTATTTATCTCCAAAAATTGGAGACTGAAACTTCATTTTAGAATTCGCAGGCAGTAATTTTATCTACTGGCCATCTAGTTAGTAGATCGTACCCAGATTCTGTGATGGCAATAACTTCCTCGATTCTAACACCTTGCCCATATGGATATTCTGGAGTTTTTTCGCCAGTTGGGCCTATCGTTTCCAGAGCTATAACCATTCCTTCCTCAATTTTTTCAGGATAGTCTAAGGACCATATTCTTGAGATCATAGGAGGCTCGTAGAGAGTTAAACCAATACCATGCCCCCATTGCGCAAGACAAGATGCTTCCTCGCTAGGATAGCCAAATTCCTCAGCCTTAGGCCACTTTTCAACTATGTCCTTAGTAGTAATTCCCGGCTTAATGATCTTTATAGAGTCCCACAACCAGTCTCTAACCCTAGCCCATGCCTCTTCCTGCTTTTGTGTAGGCTTACCGCAACAAAATGTACGGTAGTAACATGTCCTATACCCAAAATAGGATAAGTCATAAATATCAATAAACACTATGTCTCCCGGCCTTATTATCCTATCAGTTATGACATTCGCATTCGGCCATGTATGTGGGCCTGAGCAAACTAACCCTCCATAGACCGCTTCAGCCCCTAAATCAAATGCTTTACGCACAATTGCAGCCCACACCTGTCTTTCCGTCACACCTGGCTTTATGACCATTTTCGCTTCCTCAAAACATCCCTCAACAATACTATGAGCAATTCTTAGCAATTCAATTTCATCTTTAGTCTTTGTTTTTCTAGCATCAACCATCACTTTAGCTCCATTCGTCGAAAGATTTATACCCTCCTTTTCCATCGCTCGGATTATCGCAGGGTGATACACGTCTATTCCTATTGGTTCCTTGGAGAGACTATACTCTTTTAACTCAGCTTTTATTTGCTGAACGAATTTTTCAATTTGGCGATTATATGCTTGCTCGTTAAATATAAGACCTTCCGGCATTGGTATTGAGTGTTTAGTTTTAAGCCATCTAAAGCTTATTCTATAGGCCCATTCAGTCATTCCAGCATCGAAGAGAGTGGGTTGGTCTTTTATTGGAAAGAAGACGTAACGATAAAAGGCGTAATGAGGACCTATTGTCAGATACCTTATGTTTTCTGGGCGGAAACAAAGTAGGCATTCTAGATTAAATTTTTTGGCAGAGTTCTTAGCTTTTTCTATTCTCTCTCTCCTTAGTCTCTCAACGTCTACTGCCATGCCGATGTCTGAGAGAGACCTTCCATAGACCATCTCCACCACCTCTAATTACATCTTAAATCTCTATCGCGATGGCCCCAACCGGGCAGAATATCTCACAGTACCTGCATGCCGCACAACCAGGAACATCGTATTCAATTCTATCATCAAATTCTCTAGTGGAAACAATGCCTTTATCAGGTTTTATTAACTTCGTCTTCTTATCTAAGATAAGATTTGCTGTGCCGCACTTTTCTATGCATGCTCCGCATCCAGTACATGTTTTATAGACTACAATTTTTGGCATTCTCTCACCTGCATGACTCTTGGGACGCAAAGATAGCAGCTACGCGACCCATTGTCATTGACATGCTAGTCATGGTTCCTCCAAGATACTTTCCGGCACTGAAGAAGCCTCCTGTGCACTCGCCAGCAGCATAAAGTCCTGGTATGGGATTATTGTTCCAATCTAAGACTTGACCTTTAGTGTTAATTCTTATACCTCCCTTGAAAGACGTCATAGAGACTGTAGCCTTCATACCATAGAATGGTGGTTTCTCTATTTTTACTAAGGGCCCGACAACACCATCAAGCGTTCTCCTATTGAAGACAGTGTCATACCCTACAGTCTCTATGTCTTTGTTATATTTCTCAATAGTGGCTTTAAGGCCCTTAGGATCTATCTCCATCATCTTAGCTAATTCTTCAATAGTGTTTGCTTTATACTCATAGTGCCTAAGAAACATAGGATATTCCTTTCTCACTTTCTCCCTAATTGCATCGTCATATATTATGAAGTAAACACCACCGGGCTGATTAATACCTGCCTCTGAGAGAAAGCCATACCATAGATCTTCTGAGATAAATCTTTTTCCATCTTTATTTACCAATATGCCCCCAAAATAGTATACGAAGGTATCGATATGCTTGTGTATACATGTTGGTAATGAGGGTTTAGGCGCATGTTTTATATCTCTTGTTGCTGCTCCTATGCTCATAGCCATTATGAGTCCGTCACCCGTATGAGTTGGTGGCATGAGCCTCAATGCCTTAAGAAGATAATCCGGTCCATACTCCTTAATCAATTCATCGTTTCGCCCGAATCCTCCTGTACAAATGATTACTGCTTTTCGTGCTCGTATATTCAAAAGCTTTCCTTCTTTCTCAGCTATTACCCCAATAACTCTCCCAGTGACAGGGTCTCTATACAGTCTCTTCGCAGGAGTGCCCCACATTATATTGATACCTACTTCTTTAGCTTTTTCTTCAAGTCTTCTGAGAACTTCAGGTCCATGAAAGTAGTGTCCTCTGGGCGCGCTATGTCCTGGACAGGCTCCGATGCCTCTTGGCTTTAATCCTAATTCTCTTTCAATAAACTCTAAAGTATCTAGATGGTTGTCTGTGAAGACCTTCCAAAAAGCAGGATCGCCTCCACAATATTTAACTCCATCTTCAGCATATTTGGCTGGCGAATCCACAATTCCCTTTTCCTTTTGATATTTAGTTCCTGCAAAGTTTATCAGTCCCACTATTACTGATAGGCTGCTCCTCCATTCGCCTTCTTTTGCTTTTTCTAGAATAATGACCTCGTTGTTACGTTTTCTTGCCTCTATCGCTGCAGGTAATCCCGCAGTTCCTGCACCAATTACTACTATGTCCGCCTCATAATCCCATTTTTCAGGCAAATTCAGACTCATAAAACTTACTCCTTTCCTCCTAATATTATAATATTAGGAGGATTTGACTTATATAACTTATGGAGAAAATACATTTCCTTAGCAAAAATTCTATGCTTTATCAGCTTAATGTAACGTACACTCATTATGTTTCAATTTTCTCATATAAAGAAACTTTATTAGAGTTTAAAGATTTAAGCAACAAGGGTTAACTCTTGCTGTAAACAGCAGATTCAGTAAGGGTGTCAAATTCACTTCCGCATGAGGAGTAGACAGCAAATATTATGAAGGGAATGAAAGGTTTGATGATAATTGAATAGATCACATGTAAATTTTACATTAATATTTATAAACAGACTTCAAATGTGGCTAATACGCAGGATATACTTGCCAGTAGACCTTATGTTTATGGATCAGCATTTTATAAAATTAATAAATGTTTATGAAAAATTGTTTGAAAGGCAAATTATTTCTAAGATGCTGCTCTACAAATTCCTATCTAATTTTGATTAGAATTAAAAAATAAAAGGTTTAATTTTTACCATGCTTTTTCCAGCACTACAGCACCATAGGATCCTAACAATCCATAGGCGGTAGCTAGTCCTATCTTAAGGTTCTTTTTAGCTTGTCTTTCTCCCGCTTCACCTCTAAGTTGTAAGAATATTTCATAAAGCTCTACTAATATTTGGTTCTGTACTGATTCGCCAAAGGATGCTGTTCCACCACTTAGGTTAACTGGGAGTTTGCCGTCATGTTTGATTTGCCCATCTTTAACTAGTTTGTCCGTCTCTTCTCTTTCCCAATCCATAGTAACGTCAATCCATAACAGCGTATTAAAGACACTTGTGTCATGCACCTCCATGATCTCAACGTCTTCCTGAGTGATGCCAGCTTCTTTATATGCTCGTTGTACAGTTATCTTCATCTCGGTGAATGGAGGATGTTTTTTAGTGAATGCGAAAAATATCAATCGCAGTTTTGAATCTCCATATACTGGTCCCCCTACCGCCGAAGCTGCAACCACGACGGGCTTATTTGTGTATTTCTTTGCACTTTCTAAGTCTGTGAGTATTATTGCTCCAGCCCCCGAACTAACAGCACCGATCATATAAAGGTGAAGGGGATCACAAACAATTGGGGAAGCTAGCACTTCTTCCACAGTAAATACTCTTCTAAATCTTGCATATGGATTCAGAACTCCATATAAGCTATGATAATGTTTTACAAGTGCCATTAAGTGTTTAATTTCTTCTATGGACTTTCCCATTTCATATGCGCGTCTGTGGGCCCACATTGCCCAATAAGTCGGGTTTGTAGCTCCGATCACTTTATGAGGGTAGCATGAGGCCAAATCTGTATCTAGTACAGAGGGGCATTGGAAGAAGAATCCTGGTGGAGAGTTATCGATTCCTGCAACTAGCACATTTTTGGCACTTCCGGATTTTATTAGATAATTGCCAATAGTGAAGGCCATTGCACCGGATGCGCATGCGCCGCTAACGTTGAAACATTGAGCTCCATGAGATCCCATTTTTTCTGCTAGTCTTTGAGCCATGAGCTGAGCGCTTAAAGTGATATAGGATGGAGAGTCAAATGGTATAGCGCTAGTGGTGCAGACAATTGCATCTATATCTGCGGGTCTCATCCCAGCTTTTCTAAGTGCTTCTATGGCAATTATAGCTAAATCTTCTGCCATTGGTCTAGGATTCCCGGCTCTGTCCCACGGAGATAGAGCCCCGGATATTATTGCTGTTTGGGTCATACTACCACCTCAGGGAACAGGCTCAAAAAAGTAGGTCAAATAAACTTTATCTCCATCCTCATAGAGCTTATCTACTTTAAATCTCATTTTCATTCCAATCTTAAGCTTCGCCGGATCAGTCTCAGTCAATCTCCCTATAATAATTAATCCCTCCGGAATCTCTACCGCACCTATAGCATAGGGAGCTTTATGATACTGTAAGGGCTCCCTCAGATCATAATAGTGAATTGTGAATGAATATAAGGTTCCCTCTTTACTAAGCAGTACTTCTTCAGTTGGCTGGGAATGGTCGCAGTCTGGATTGTTACAAACTTTTGATTTAGGAAATTGATATGAGCCGCAGACGGGGCATCTAGACCCGATTAGCCTCGGGTCATCTGATGGCCAAGTAAACAAACCTTCAACAACGGGTACTTGAGTTTTCACTTTCAATAACCCCCTATACTAATTAGTATAAAACTAATAACTATAAAGATTTTTCTTTAAGACTTATGTTTTTGGTCCTTGTTAGTGTTTGTAATCTAGGTCATGTGGCGATATTCATCTTTCCTCCCTACTTCGTAAGCGTCCTCTATTCTAATACCAAAGCATCAGCTTAACTAATGCCTTATTTATTCACCAGAATTTTCTATTTTTCCTTATTCCGCCTGTTTAATTGAGCCATTTAAGCTGGGATAGTCATTAAAGCATATTTTTCTCGGTCTCTTTTCACAATATAATATATTTAACTTATGCTCCATTAAAACGTAAGATCAAAATATAAAATTTTAAAATTATAAATAGTTTGAAACTAATAAGTATTGTTTGAAGATCTGAAGGAGGTGTTACCCTTTGTATTTTGAGTTTACTGAGAGTCAGAAAGCAATTCAGAAGGCTGCGCGTGAATTTGCTGAGAAAGAGTTTAAACCAGAATATGGAAGAAAGTGTGATCAAGAGTATAAGTGGCCTGAAGATCTACATAAGAAGGCTGCCCAGCTAGGCTTTATCGGAGTACACTTTCCCGAAAAATATTGTGGGCAAGGTTTAGGTATCCTTGAATCATGTATAGTTATTGAGGAATTTTCTAGAGTTGACTCAACCCTTGCTAACATAACTTGGGCTATTGAAGGTGCAGATATAATAGTTAACTTCGGTAATGAGGAACAAAAACAAAAGTATATCCCAAGAATATGCAAAGGGGAGGCAATTTCAACCCTAGCCCTCACAGAGCCAGCTCATGGCTCGGATGTAGGTGTAACTGGATTAAATACAGTAGCCAAGAAAGATGGAGACTATTGGGTGATTAATGGTGCGAAAACATTCATTTCAATGGGAAGCATTGCAGACTACCTTGTTACTGGATGTTTAACCAACCCGGATGCAAAACCACCCTATAGGGGAGTTAGCGCCATAATTGTTGAGAAAGGGACTTTTGGACTTGAAGTTAGAGACCTACACCCAAAAATGGGGCAAAGATCAATACCATCAACAGAATTATCATTTAGTGATGTTCGTGTACCATTAAGTAATCTCGTTGGTGAGGAAAATAGAGGATTTTATTATATTATGGATTACATAATTGTTGAAAGGCTTCACGCTGCTGCATATTGTATTGGAGTTGCGCAAGGTGCTCTTGAACGTGTATTAAAATACTCAACCCAAAGAACCCAGTTTGGAGAACCCATAGCACGCTTCCAGATTACCCAATACAAAATTGCAGATATGACAGCTCGACTTGAGGCTGCAAGGCTCCTAGTCTACAAGGCTGCATGGCTCTATGATAGTAGGAAGGGTGAGGGTGGCCTTATTAGAAGAAGTGCATCGATGGCAAAAAATCTTGCTGTTGAAACAGCAAAATATGTTATCGATGAGGCCATACAAATTTATGGTGGTTATGGTTATGTTGATTCAGATTTAGAGCGTTTCTACAGAGATGTTAGAGTCTACGATATCGCTGGGGGAACCAAAGAGATGTGTATACTCACTATAGCAGGTGAACTTTACAGGGATATAGGATTTAGGATTTAGTAAGACTTAAATTTACTAAAGGATCCGCCTTTACACAACTTATTCAACTATTTTTATTTTTTGGATTATTAATGAATTCATCTGAAAACTATTTAAATGTTTCTGAGTAAGGTTTTGTTATGGAGTTTAGGGAGCTTACTGATAGTGAGTGGGAGCTTATTAGGCCTTTACTTCCTCCTAGGGCTGGGACTGGTAGGCCTAGGATCGACGATAGGATTATTGTTAACGGAATCCTGTACGTGCT